>CAMZGJ010000009.1 GCA_947306375.1 uncultured Spirochaetales bacterium | reverse complement strand
CTCTCATATTCCATGCTCCTTAAACGGTATTTTACCACATCCGGGCAAATAATGATTAATACAGAACGTGAAGGTACCTGCGTAAAGGTTCAGAAACGGAAAACGCAGTTGACTCAGTTGACGCAACTGACGCAGCTGGCGCAGAAGGAGCGGGTGGATCAGGTGAACTCAACTGGAGTGTATGCGGGAAGCTTGTCCTGAAAAATTGTGAAAAAATTTTTTATTTATCTGAGTTGGAAAGAGTTAAGCCTGTTTTCGTACCTGAAAAAGGGGGGTATGGAAATAAGGTTTTCGGACATAAGTACAGGTAAAAGATTAAACAGGAGGTGTTTATGGGTACCTGGCTTATAAACAAGGATGCGGTGACCGGCAGTCCTCAGGTGGATGACGATCTTATCATGGATTTCATTTCTTTCTGTGTGGGGCATAATCCCTATGAGGATATAGATGAGTGTTTCCCGTGTACGTGGTTCTTTACAAAGGACAACAAACTTACATCCTATTCGGGCAAGTTTGCAGAGCCGTCCGTTTGGTACAAACTGCTGGTGAAGGACTTCTTCAAACCCCGGGGCTACAATGTGGGCAAACCGGAGATAATTTCAGACATGAACACGGTTGAATTCGGAAAACTGAACAGCAGCAGGATAGAGGAGTTCATTGACTGGAAGTTCAGAATACTGGAGATTGCGGCAAAAAGATGCGGCCTCCTGGAGGAAGGCCGCACCTGATGTCTGCATTAATCACATTATGTTTATTCCGCTTATGCGGGCTGTTTCAAGGTCCTTGTCGGGCCAGACAGAGGCCTGGACCTCTCCTATGTGGGCCTTGTGGAGCAGGAACATGCAGATACGGCTCTGGCCAATACCGCCGCCAATTGTCTGAGGATACTCGCCGTTGAGCAGTCTCTTATGCCAGTAGAGTTCCTTTCTGTCAGTTTTGCCGCTGGCTTCAAGCTGCTTGAGCATGACTTCCTTGTTGACTCTTATTCCCATGGAGGAGAGCTCAAGGGAGTCCTGCAGAACGGTGTTCCAGACAATCAGGTCTCCGTTGAGGGACCAGTCATCGTAATCGGGGGCTCTGCCGCCGTGCTTTACGCCGTCGGCCAGGGGCCAGCCAATTCCTATGACAAACACTGCGCCGTACTGCTTGGCGGCCATGTGTTCGCGCTGAGGGGGAGTGAGGTCCGGGTACTGCTTCTGGAGCTCTGAGCTGTCTATGAACGTAATCTCATCCGGCAGGGTGGCCCGGCAGGAGGGGTAGTTTTCAGCAACAAGGAACTCGGTCCGCTTCATGGCCTGGTATATCTTGCGTACCGTCTTTTTGAGGAACTCAAGGTTGCGCTGGTCCTCTCTCATGATAAGCTCCCAGTCCCACTGGTCCACGTAGATTGAGTGGATGTTGTCTATATCGTCATCCGGGCGTATGGCGTTCATGTCCGTGTACAGACCGTAACCCTCTGAAAAGCCGTGGTCCGCAAGGGTCATGCGCTTCCATTTTGCAAGACTCTGGACAACCTCCATCTTGCGGTTGTTCATGTTGCCCACTTCAAAGGAAACGGGTCTCTCTATTCCGTTGAGGTCATCATTGATTCCGCTGCCCTTGGGCACGAACAGTGTGGATGTGACGCGTGAAAGCTTGAGTTCCGAAGACAGTTCTCTCTCAAAGGTGTCCTTTACAAACTTGATTGCGCGCTCGGTCAGCTTCTTGTCCAGCAGGCTCTTGTAGCCTTCAGGTACTGTAATACTCATAATGACTTCTCCTTTTATCTGTAAATATAGGTCCGTATGGGCGGAAAGCCGTTGAAACAGACACTTGCATAGCTGGCAGTATAAGCACCTGCGGCAAGAAAATAAACCCTTTCACCGGCTTTCAGGTCCAGCGGCATCTGCATTTTGTAGTTTTCATACATAATGTCCATGCTGTCGCAGGTGGGGCCTGCAAGGATAACCGGACCTGAGGGTGCATTCTCATCCCTTGACGGGAAATATGCGCTGTACTTAATGCTCTCATCTATTGTCTCAACCATGCCGTTGAACTTTCCGGCATCTATGTAGACCCATCTCACATTGTCTGCATTATCCTTTTTTGAGGTCTCCACAACCGTAGCAGCAAGAACTCCGCTGTCTCCAACAAGGCTTCTTCCGGGCTCCATGATAAAGCGTATATCCTGTCCCTTAAAGTAATTATCTATATAGGACTTTATTGTAACGGCATAGGTTTCCAGATCTTCCACCGGATAGTTGTACTGTGCCGGAAGGCCGCCTCCCATGTCCACAAAGCCAAGCTTTACCGGAGATTTGTCAAAAATCTCCCTTGTGGCTTTCAGCGCCTGATCCCAGATTTCCAGGTTGCGCTGCTGGCTTCCCACGTGGAAGGAAACACCAATGGGGTTGAGTTTCAGTTCCTTTGCAAGGCTTATCAAATCAAGAACCATACCGGCACTGCAGCCGAACTTGCGGGAAAGCGGCCAGTCGGCGCTGTCCGAGTGGGGGAGAAGGACGCGGAAGTAGACATTGCTGCCCGGTGCGTTCTGCGCAATCTTACGCACGTCATTCTCACAGTCCGTGGCAAAGAACCTGACTCCCTTTTCATGGAAGTAGGCTATATCCTCAGCTTTCTTGATTGTATTGCCGTACAGAAGTCTTTCAGGCTCCACGCCCAGTGCAAGAGCCCGGTCCAGTTCATAGCGGCTTGCAATGTCAAAGTTGGAGCCTTCCTCATAAAGCATTGAAACAATCTCATCCAGCGGACAGGCCTTTACTGCATAGTAGATATCTGCATAGGAGCAAAGGCTCCTCATCTTGAGGAAGTTGGCCCTGATCATCTCAAGATCAATGATTATGTGGGGAGTGGGCAGGGTTTCCGACAATCTCACAATATCTTTAAGCTGAGCTCTGTCTGCCAGTTTGTTTCTGTACATAGAGTGTATTATAATTATTGACGGTCAATAATCAAGTTAATCGGGGCCGAAGGAGAATATATGAACGCCAATCTGGACAGAATAATGCACATGAGAATAAAAAGGACCATGAAGGCCCTTGAGAAGAACAACATGAAGGCTCTGTACGTACCCTCAAGGGCGGAGCTTCTGGCACTTATGAACACACTTCTGGTGCCCGGAGAAACCATAGGCATAGGCGGAAGCGTAACTGCGGTGGAAAGCGGAGTTGTTGAGCTTCTGAGAAGCGGGAAATACAACTTTCTGGACAGGGAGGCCCCGGGAATCTCAAAGGAGGAAAACGCAAGACTGCGCCGTCAGGCTCTTCTTTCAGACACCTTCATCACAAGTTCCAACGCCGTAACGGAAACCGGAAACCTCTACAACGTGGACGGCCAGTCAAACCGCGTAGCCTGCATGCTCTTCGGCCCGGAGCGGGTAATAGTCATAGCCGGACAGAACAAGATAGTGCCTGACCTTGCACATGCGGTTGTACGGGTAAAGGAAACTGCAGCCCCGGCAAACTGCGTCCGCCTGGACTGCGATACCTTCTGCGCCAAAAACGGGCGCTGCATGCGTCCCGTGTGCGACCCCTCTGATCTTATGTCTGTACCGGCCGGTGCCTGTGAGAACTCAATCTGCTGTAACAGCGTAATTATGGGCAGACAAAGGAATAAGGATAGAATAATTGTCATAATTGTGGGTGAAGACCTGGGATTTTGACCATAAAAGTGGTAATTTTCTTTTCAAATTGCGCTGATTGGTGCATAATAGAGTTACTTCACTAAAGGAGATGGAAGAATGGATAAATACCAGTGCCCTGCATGCGGTTATATTTATGACCCCGAAGCAGGCGACCCTGATTCAGGAATTGCTCCCGGTACACCTTTTGAAAGCCTCCCCGATGATTGGGTATGCCCCCTCTGCGGAGTTTCAAAAGACATGTTCGAGAAAATGGACTGAGTCTGAATTATTTTCTTATCAAGAAGACAAAGACTGCGGCATTGTTTGCTGCAGTCTTTCTTTTTGCCCTGTTTTGCCTGTATTTGCCTGTCTGTCTATATTCTTTGCCGGTCTGTCTATGCACTTTGCCTGTCTTTGCCAGTCTGTCTATGCACTTTGCCTGTCTTTGCCGGTCCGTCTATATCCTGTTTTGCCTTTTTGACTCGTACTATTTGTATTTTGATACTTTACTCAGGGATAATAATGTACTAATTTTTAAGTAAAAAATGTACATTTTAAGAGGTATGAAATGACTTATTCTGCAAGTGCAACGGAGCTTAAACAGAATCTGAGCTACTATCTGTCCCTTGTATCCGACGGTATGGTTTCAATAACAAAGAACGGGAAGACGGTTGCCCTTCTTGTAGGACCTGAAATCAGAAAACAAATAGCAATGAAAAGCCTTAAGGGCATTCTCAGCGATGAAACCGTTTCACCTGAAGACAGACTGGAGAAATACCTGTGAAAGTCATAATTGACACAAATGTTGCTCTGGATTTCATGTCTTCACGTGAGCCGTTTTCAAGTGATGCGGAAAAGGTCTTTCTTCTGTGCTGCTCTGAGCTGGTGGAAGGCTATGTAACTGCAAATTCCTTCTGTGACATCCATTATGTTCTTCACAAGGCTCTTCATAATGAAGAGCAGACAAGAAGTGCAATGAATTTCTGGCTGGACATTATCAAGATAGCCTCTGCAACTGAAATTGACTGCAGAAAGGCAATGCGTCCGGGAATTAAAGACTATGAAGATGCCGTTATTGATTCTGTTGCAGAACGGACGGGTTGTGATTACATAGTAACAAGGAATCTTGAAGACTTCTCAAAATCAGCAGTTCCCGCAATCAGCCCGCAGGATTTTATTAAAACAGCCATGAGAGAATAAAAAAGGCTGCAACAGAAGGTTGCAGCCGTAATAGCTTTATAACTCAGCACTGCTCAAGGGCAAGTGTCTTTGTGGTTGTGTCACAAACCTCTGAGGGGCCGAAGTACTGGATTGCACCGGGGTAGAGGAAGCTTGTGGTAACAGCCCATTCATCCCTGTGTTTCTCAAAGTATTTGAAGGGCTTTCCGTCCAGTTCAACAAGAGCCTTCTTGATAACCGGCTTAAGCTCTCCGTGGCGCTGCTCAAGGTTCATCATCATTGTGATGGGTATACCGCCTGCATTCCACTGTTCTGCGGGCTTTGAGAGGTTGGTCACGCTTGAGAGGTAACCTGTAAGTCCTGCAGAGAGGAGGAAATAGGCATTGTAGCCCAGACTGTAGCAGTAATCTGCGTCAAAGTTGGACGGGAATGCACATCTTCCCTCGTAGCCGAAGAAGTGGTTCATTGCGCTGAACTTTCCGTTGTACTTTCCTTCCTTTGCAAGAACTGCAAGGCGCTTTTTGACTGTCTCAATGAAGAGCTTTTCAGTCTCAATCAGGCTGACCTGGACGTTTCCGTGCGGGTCACGGTCAAGCAGGAGCTGGGCTTCAATGGACTCGGGAAGGCTGTTGAAGACCTTCTTGGATTCATCTGTAAGCAGGCTCTCAATGTAGGCAATCTTTGAGGCTGTTGTGTGAAGAGCTGAGAACTCCTTCTCGTTCTTGGCTACAAGATCATTGATCTCGGAGATGAGGACCTTGAGGGAGGGAACAAACTCGATGAGTCCTTCGGGGACAAGGCAGATGCCGTAGTTATCGCCGTTGGCGGCGCGCTTGGCAATAATGTCTGCAATGTAGTTTGTTATGTCCTGGATGCTCTGGTTTCTGGCCTCTACTTCCTCACCGACAAGGCAGATGTTAGGCTGTGTGGAGATGGCGCATTCAAGGGCAATGTGGCTGGCGCTGCGGCCCATGAGGCGGATGAAGTGCCAGTATTTTCTGGAACTGTTGGCGTCACGGCAGATGTTTCCGATGAGCTCGGAGTAGGTCTTTGTGGCCGTGTCGAAGCCGAAGCTGGTTTCAATGCTTTCATTTTTGAGGTCGCCGTCAATTGTCTTGGGGCAGCCTACCACGCAGATGTCTTCGCCCTTCTTTCTGAAGTACTCGGCAAGGATTGCGGCGTTTGTGTTCGAATCATCTCCGCCTATGATGACAATGGCATTGATGTTGTGCTTGTGACAGACCTGTGTGCAGACTTCAAACTGCTCCTCGGTCTCGAGCTTTGTTCTGCCGCTCTGGATCATGTCAAAGCCGCCGGTGTTTCTGTAGCTGTTGATAATCTCATCTGTGAGAACAACATACTTGTCTTCCAGAATGCCGCTGGGACCGCCGCGGAAACCGTAGAGGCAGCTTTCGGGATTTGCTTTCTTCAGGGCGTCATAGAGGCCGCAGATTACGTTGTGTCCGCCGGGTGCCTGGCCGCCTGAAAGGATTACACCTACATTCAGCTTTTTTGCAGTATTGGGGTTTGAGCCCTTTGTGAAACTGACTTTGGGCAGTCCGTAGGTATTGGGGAAGAGCTTGCTCAGTGCTTCCCTGTCGGATTGTGACTGTGTCTTCTCTCCGAGAACAGGCACAATTGTCTTAACGTCTTCCCTGAGAATGAGGGGAAGTTTGGGCTCATAAGCATATCTTGCTGTCTGAAGTGGTGATATTGTCATTAAATTTCTCCCTTTTTAACTTTAACTTAATTCTATTTATAATCATGTGATTTTTCAACCATGTGGGATTCATGTTGGATATGTGTTATCATACCGGTATGGATATTACCATTTACGCCGATGCAGACTCCCTCCCCAAGGCCCTGAGGCCTGTTGTGATGAGGGCTTCCGTACGCATAGGGTGTAAGCTTTTCTTTGTTGCGGACCGCTCCCTGCCGGATGTCATGGCGTTCATAAGCCAGGATACGTTCAGGCGCAGGACGGAGGCCGGCGGAGACAGGAGTATAAAATCCAACGTGAAGATGTGCGTGGTGCCTTCCGGTGAGAACAGTGCGGATGATTTTATTGTTGAAAACGCAGGTCCAGGATGCCTCTGCATTACCCATGATATTCCCCTTGCCTCAAGGCTTCTGGAGAAGGGCTGTACTGTAATTGATGACAGAGGCTCAAGTTATACTCCTGAAAATATAAAATCCCTGCTCACCGGCAGGGAGGTTAACAACCAGCTGCGGGAAGCAGGGATATTTGCTCTTCAGCAGAGCAGGCAGGGCAGGGAGAACACCAAGTTGTTCTCGGATAATCTGGACCGTACCCTGACTAAGATGCTCAGGCTTTCTGAGCTTTGAGTTTTGCTTCTTCCTCTTCTTCAAGAACTCTGTAGGCTACCTTGCCGACAAGCGTCTTGGGAAGGTCATCACGGAATTCAATGTCATAGGGAACAGCCCACTTGGCAATGTTCTTTCTGCAGGCATCAAGAATCTTTTCCTTGATCTCATCCGAGGGCTTGACGCCGGGTGTAAGTGTGACAAAAGCCTTGACTTTGTGCATCTTGTAGGAATCGGGAACGCCTATGCAGCAGCTCATGTGAACTTCATCAAGGCTGTCGATTATGTTCTCAAGCTGTGACGGATAGACGTTGTAGCCGGAAACAACAATCATTCTCTTGATTCTCTGGCGGAAGAAGATGAAGCCTTCCTCGTCCATTGTTCCTACATCTCCGGTGTGCAGCCAGATGCGGCCGTCTGCATGCTTCTGAAGGGTCTGTGCATTTTCATCATCGTGGCCTATGTAGCCGAACATGACCGAAGGTCCGCTCAGGCAGATCTCACCTTCCTCACCGTAGGGACACTCTTCCTGTGTTCCGGGTTTGCAGATTTTGTAGTAAGTGTCGGGGAAGGGAAGACCGATCGAGCCTTCCTTTTCCTTGTTGTAGGGGGTAAGGCAGCTTGCTGTGACACATTCTGTTGTTCCGTAACCTTCACGGACGCGGACTGTTGCCTTGTGGTCTGCAAGGAACTTGTCAATCTTCTTCTTGAGCTCGATTGACAGGCTGTCTCCGCCGGAGAACACGCCGCGAAGGCATGAAAGGTCTACACCGTCCATTTCCTGGTTTCTAGTAATTCCCTCATAGAGTGTGGGTACACCGGCAATGAGGTTGGGCTGTGCTGTCTTGAGCAGGTTTGAATAGCCCTTTACACTGACCTGGGGAACAAGATAACTTCTTGCACAGTTTGAAAGTACTGTATGGATACATACTCCCAGTCCGAAGCCGTGGAAAACGGGCATGGCTGCAAGCATGGTCATTGTGGGAATCTTCTCATGTGACATTGTTGCGGTCTGGATTGAAAGGGCGTTGAAGTTCAGGTTTGTAAGCTGGATTCCCTTGCTGGTTCCTGTTGTTCCGCCGGAGAAGAGAATGACTGCAATGTCCTTTCCGTGCTTTTCAACTTTGGGATCCTTCTTGCAGGAGTCTGCCTTTTTGATGAAGTTCTTCCATTTGATGACACAGCCGTCCTCATTGACCTTGGGGAACTTGCGCTCCTTGAGAAGTTTGTAGGCACAGGCTTTGACGGGTGTGAGGGCGTCCGAGACGCGGGCAATGATGATATGTTCAAGATCAGAGCCTTTTCTGACTTCACAGATCTTTCCGTAGAACTGATCCAGTGTGATGATTGTCCTTGAATTTGCTTCCTTGAGATAGAATCTGATTTCTCCAACAGCTGAAAGCGGATGAATCATGGAAGCAACTGCTCCTATGGAGTTGATTGCGTACAGAAGCATGACTGCCTGGGGTACGTTGGGAAGGCAGACAGTGACAACATCTCCCTCTTTGATTCCCAGACCGGAAAGAGCCTTTGCCGTTTTGTCAATCCGGGCTATCAGGGTCTTGTAGTCCGTGTTTTTGTTCTGAAAACAGATTGCGGGGAAGTCAGGTGTCTTTTTACAGGACTCCACCACTGCCTGATACATTGAATAATCAGGATATTCAAGATGGAAGGGGACGTCTCCGTAGGAGTTGAGCCAGGGAGCAATCTTCTCATCTTCCTTTGTGTAGGGAAATTTGTAGTTTTCAAATGCCATATTATTCCTCTTTATGGTTTATCTATGATCAAAAGGGAACCGGGTCAGATACCCAGTTCCTCAAGAAGTTTTTCAAAATCAATCTTCTCTTTTGCCGGCTTGTCCAGAAGATCCGGTCTGAGAAGCATTGCCTTGAGGTAGCGCAGGCTCTTTGCATAATAAACGCCGTCTGCAATTCTCTCGTCAAGTGTGAGTGACACAGGCAGGAACTTCCTCATCTCGTATGTGCCGTCATCATGGAATACGGGCTTCTTTGTCTTCTCTCCTATGATTCCGAATATTGAGTTTGTTCCGAAGTTGATCAGATGGTGGTATGAGGCATCCATCTTGATTGATCCAAGGTTGGAAAGAAAACAAGTTGTTCCGTACGGATTGGCCTTTACAAAGGACTTGGGAAGGCGTCCGTGTCTGTCCAGAGCCATTATGAGGCTGATGATGGGCTTGAAGATGAAGCCGGGAAGTTTGAGAAGGGAAGCAACAATCTTGACGGTGTCATCCTTGCTTTCCCTGGACTTTCTTATCTCGGAAACAATCTTGCATGTTGAGTTGTGCATCTGCTCAACCGGGCTGAGATCACTGTCCCTGTCGAATGTGGTGATGACAAGACCTTCCTCCGCTCCGTCAATCTTCTGTTTCTTTGCAATGAATGAGAAGGAGATTACCTTTCTCTCCCAGTACTTCTTGTTTCTGATGAAGTAGTTCAGTTTGGGTCTTGCCTCAATTGTGCGGCAGAGAGCTGCAAGAACAACATGGAAGAAGGTGTATTTGAAGACCGGATTTGGGTTTGTGTCATTCTTGTATTTGACGTAGGCATTGAGGGCCTCCATGTCAATGTCCATGTGACAAACGGCTTCATTCTCGGTTCTGGAACCCAGAAGATAGGTCATGACACCCTGAAGAGGATCAAGATCTCTTACCAGCCAGGCATCATATCTGTCACCGCGTCTGTTCTTTCTCTGTTCTGCCATAAAATTACCTCGCGAAATTTATATCACTTAGGAGAAAATATAGCAATACAAGGCATAGTTAATCTTAACTATATGAATTTAAAATATTATGTAAACAGGATTTCAATCGGCTTGCAAAGAACAGGGTGTTCTGTCATCCTTGTAGGCATGAAGTTTGTATCATGGAACGTAAACGGTCTCAGGGCCGTACTTACAAAGGGCTTTGAGGACTACTTCAAAGCAGCGGATGCTGATGTTTTCTGCCTTCAGGAAATCAAGCTTTCCGAGGGGCAGCTGGATTTCAGGCCCGAGGGCTATCATTGCTTCTGGAACTATGCGGAAAAGAAGGGTTATTCCGGTACGGCAATCTTCAGCCGCACACAGCCACTGAACGTGGAATACGGGACGGACAACGAGGGCAGGGTAATCTGCCTTGAATTTGAAAACTTCTTTGTTGTCAACGTCTACACTCCCAACTCACAGGATGAGCTCAAAAGGCTGCCCTTCAGGCTGGAATGGGACAGGGCCTTCAGGGATTACGTCAAATCAAAGGACGCCCTCAAGCCGGTCTTCATCTGCGGCGACATGAACGTTGCACACAGGGAAATTGACCTGAAGAATCCCAAAACCAACACGCACAACGCAGGCTTCACCATTGAGGAAAGAAACAGTTTCACCGATCTTCTCAACAGCGGCTTTACCGATACTTTCCGCATGCTTTATCCGGACCTCATCGATGCCTACAGCTGGTGGAGCTACCGCTTCAAAGCCAGGGAGAAGAACACAGGCTGGCGTATTGACTACTGGCTTGTCTCGGACAGGTACAAGGACCATGTTGAAAAGGCCGGAATAGATGCTCATATCCAGGGCTCCGACCATGCTCCGGTATACGTTGAATTGAGTTGAAGTTCACCCCGATTGGCATTACATTAACAGTATGGGTTTTGAGATAGAGATTAAGGCACACGTACCCCCTGAGAGGGTTGAATCGATAAGGGAGTTTCTTTCTTCATATCCCGGTTCAGAGGACTTGGGAACAATTGACAAATGTGACATCTACTGGGCCGACAATGAGGATGATCCACCGCGTTTCAGGACAAGACTTGAAAAGACGGATAAGGGCTCTTTGGTTCTTTTCACATCAAAACCCCTGAAAAAGAAGGACTATCTTACAGAATACAACGTTGAGAACGAATTCACCTCTCCTGCAGACCAGTGGGACAGGGTTCTTGAGTTTGCAACGGGCCTGGGGCTCAAGATATGCAGGAAGAAGTGGAAGAATGGTTACAACTACATGCTTTGCTGCAACGGTCTTTCAATTCATGCGGAACTTCTGGATGTAAGATTCCTGGGCTGGTTTCTGGAAATGGAGATATGCTCGGAGAGGGAAGAGGAGATAGACAAGAGTGCGGCGGAAGAGGCCCTGTTTGCCGTCCTTGATGCCTCGGGGCTTGAAAGAAGTCTTGTGGAAAAGACAGGCTACAACAAAATGCTGGTTGCAGCCGGACATGAGAGAGGTTGATCATGCCTGATAAGACAGATGTTTTCACCGACGGCGGGTGCTCCGGAAATCCCGGTCCCGGCGGCTGGGCCTATGTTGTGATCAGAAACGGGGAAATGCTTACCTATGCAAGCGGTTCCAGTCCTCAGACCACAAACAACATCATGGAGCTTTCTGCCGTAATCAACGCCCTCGAATCATGCATTCTCATGGATTTTGATGAGGTAAACATTTATACGGACAGTCAGTACGTGAAAAACGGCATTACAACCTGGATTTTCTCATGGAAGAAAAACGGCTGGAAGACTGCTTCCAAGGATCCTGTCAAGAACAGGGAGCTTTGGGAGAAACTGGATAACCTGAACAGCAGGATCAAGGTCAACTGGTGTTGGGTCAAAGGTCATGCCGGAATCAAATACAATGAAATGTGTGACTCTCTTGTAAGAAAGGAAATGCAGAAATACCTATGATATTCCAATTGTTTTTTTCTTTTGCAAAGGTCGGTCTTCTTACGTTCGGCGGTGGCATGGCCATGCTTCCGCTTCTGCAGCGTGAGTGTGTGGACAGAAAAGGATGGGCTACCGAAGAGGAGATGCTCAATTATTATGCCATAGGCCAGTGCACGCCGGGCATTATTGCGGTAAATGTTGCCACATTCATAGGGTACAAAAAGAAAGGTACCATAGGCGGAATTGCCGCAACTCTCGGGGTTGTATTCCCAAGTATTGTCATAATCACTGCAATTGCTTCGTTTCTTGCCATGTTCAGCAATAACCTGTATGTCCAGAAAGCCTTTGCAGGCATCAGAATTGCCGTCAGTGCACTTATTCTGGTTTCAATACTCAGGATGAGCAAAAAGATAATCAGGGATTTTGAAACAGCCATACTTGCACTTCTTGCCTTCGGCTTACAGACCTTCCTGGGGCTTTCCCCGGTCGTAATTACCATTTCCGCAATAATTTACGGTCTGATAATGTTCAGAATCAGAGGGAGGAAAGAACTGTGATTTACCTTCAGCTTTTCTGGGAATTCTTCAAGACCGGTCTTTTTGCGGTAGGCGGCGGAATGGCAACTGTGCCCTTCCTGTTCAGGATGGGACAGAGCACCGGCTGGTTTGATGCAAACACTCTCACGGACATGATTGCGGTTTCCGAGTCCACTCCTGGGCCCATAGGTGTGAACATGGCAACCTACGTGGGCAATCAGACGGCAGGTCCGCTGGGCGGCCTTATTGCCACGTTGGGCCTTGTCTGCCCCTGTATCATAATCATCCTGATTATCTTCAAGGTGCTGATGAAGTACATGAAACACCCTGTTGTGGAGGCTGTTTTCCGAGTACTGAGGGCTGTTGTGATAGGTCTTCTGGCCTACGCCTTCTGGCAGGTTGCCTCGGTATCACTGACAGGATACAAAGAGTTGATTATTTTTGCAGTTTTCATCGGTCTGATTCTTTATTTCAAAAAGTTCCACCCGATAGTCTGGATAGCCCTCGGAGCTGTTGCAGGCCTGTTCATCCTCTGATTGTATTGTACACGGCTTCCCATTTTTCCGGGTTGCCGTTGTAAAGCACCTCAATAACTTCCCTTGTTCTCAGGCCCTGGTCCCACAGGGTCTGTGCATGTGAATAAGCTTCGCTGTTGTTTTCCATGTTCTGATACATTTTCAGAAGATAAAGCCTGATGGAGGAATCATAGGGATTGAGTTCCAGCACGGTCTCCAGAACAGAGGCTGCAAGTGCATATTTATTCCCGTACAGGTAAACAACTTCACCGGTATAGAATTTCTCATTTACCGGAATCTTCTTAAGCTCATATTCCCTGTCTGACATTTCAGCCTGAATAAGAATTCCGGCAAGAGCTGTTCTGAACGCTATGACGTGAGGATAATTGCCTATGGCATCTATGCAGAGATCAACAGCCTCTTCAAACCTGCCGGCAGCTGTAAGTACATGGATTTTGTTGTAGATGAGTCTGTAATCATCAAAGGACTGTTCAAGGGCCCTGTCATAAACGCTTACAGCCTTGTCGTAGTCCTTCTGAGACACATAGTAAGAGGCAAGGGGAATAGCTGTTGCCTCAATTTCAGCGGCAGCATCCTTGCTGACACTGCCGCATGAAACAAGAGTAATGAGGAGAATGATAATCAGTTCAATTGAGAACAGTCTCTTCAATTTTCTTCACCTGTGAACGATAGAGGTTGTTGATCATGCTGCCGTAATCGGCAATGAGCTGAATCATGTTTCTGGGATTTCCGGGAAGGTCCATGCCGTTGAGTCTGTCACCTGCATCTCCAAGTCCGGGAAGGATATAGGCTGCATCGTTGAGGATGGGGTCCATCCAGAGAGTATATACTTCGCAGTCTTCAATTGCCCTGACAATTCTCAGAGCACCCTTGAGTGCGCTTATTACGTTGATGAACTTCACGCTCTTGGGCTTTACGCCGTTTTCCTTCAGGTATTTCACAATTGTGACCAGGCTGCCGCCGGTAGCGTTCATGGGATCTGCAAAAATCAGGTCCTTTCCGTCCAGTTCCCTGAGATCGAAGAATGACTTGTCCAGATCAAGAACATAGTCCATGTTGCTTTCCTTCTTGGATTCATCTCTCTTGATCTTGAAAAGTGCAAACGGAGTAACTCTTCCGTCTGCGCTGTAATCCTGAATTTCCTTGGAGATGATCATGCTGGGCAGAAGTGCTCCGCGGAGCATGACGCACATGACTGCATCCTTTGTGAGAAGGTCCGTATTGGGTACTCTGTGAACTGCATAGTTGCGGCAGGGGTTTGTGACGGGAGTCATTGTGATTATTGATCTCTTCTTCTCCTTGAGAGCCCTGTCAGAGAAGACAAATGAGAACATAAGTTCGTATGCTCTCTGGATATAATAGAGGAATTCCTCATGACCTGTCTTGGGATCTCTGAGCTTGGCGATGAGACGGCTTGCCTCTCCGTGCTGCTCCTCGGGTGATTCGAAGCAATAGACGTGGATGTTTTTCTCTTCTTTCAGTGAAGTCTTGAGGAAGCGTCCTATCTCGGCAGAGCTTGCCACAAGATCCTGTTTTGCACTTTCCAGAGTTGCCTCATCCTTTGTGTTGTCAATAACATCACATGCGCTGAGTGAGCGGTCATAGAGCTCTCTTACCTTGGAAATGAGTTCCTTGTCGTTCTCTTTGAGAAAGCCGTCAAGGTCCGTTGCATGAAGAATAACTTTATTGTCTTTCATAATGCCTCCTGTCGCATTCATCTAATAATACTTTGTGAAACCGAAATTGAACAAGAGCCTTTTCAAATGTATAATGAAACTTGAAAAAAACAAACGGAGGCAATCATATGAAAATGGTTTTTCTAGGCCCTCCCGGAGCAGGGAAGGGAACAGTAGCCGCTAAGGCAAAGGATTATTACTCAATCCCCCACATCTCTACCGGAGATCTCTTCAGAAACAATATAAAGAATGAAACAGAGCTCGGCAAACAGGTCAAAGCCATACTTGCCTCCGGTTCCCTTGTTCCGGACAGCATCACTATCGAGATGGTCAGACAGCGCATAGCAGAGCCTGACTGTGAAAAAGGCTTCATCCTTGACGGTTTCCCGCGCACTATTGCCCAGGCAGATGCTCTGGCCGATATGGTTGAGCTGGATGCTGTTGTCAACTTTGTAATTTCAAACGAGGAAGTTGTTGAGCGTCTTTCCGGCCGACGCATGTGTCCGTCTACAGGCCGCATCTACCACGTCAAGTTCAATCCGCCCAAGGTTGAGGGTAAGGACGATGAGACAGGTGAGGATCTTATCCAGCGTGATGATGATAAGCCGGAGGCAATTCTCCACCGCCTTGATGTCTATGCCGAACAGACCGAACCTCTTATCAACTACTACAGGGAAAAAGGCATTCTGAAAGATGTTCTTACATCCAACAGCATGAACCCCGACAAGGTCTTTGAGGCCACAAAAGCCATTCTTAAATAATTACAACCATTATTGTTGAATTCAGGGACTGTTGCAAAATGAAAAACTGCACAGTCCCTTAATTAGCCTAAAAAAGAGAGGTCCGGGTAACCGGACCTCTTTGTTAAATGACTTTGCAGATCAGAATGCTGCGTTGAGCCATGTGATGCCGTCAATGACTGCTGTGAAGTAGGGAGCACTCTGGAATTCGGGATATGATTCGTGGAATACGCCGTCCCAAACTGCTTCGTACTTATCCGGAGCAAAGTC
>CAMZGJ010000008.1 GCA_947306375.1 uncultured Spirochaetales bacterium | reverse complement strand
AACAGACCATGGAGCTTTTCTGCAACGATGTTCTTTACAGAATCAGGCTCTTGCCCGATGCATGCTCTCTGAAATATCATGAACTTTATACTGATTATATAAAGAAGGTAACCGTTTGATGTCATACTTTCACAGCACTCACGATTTCACGGTGGTCATTCACCTGTGTATCATTTCCTGCGCGCTCCTGCTGGGATCCACGCTCAGGTCAAAGATTGAGTTTTTACGCAAATATCTTATCCCCGCACCCATGATCGGAGGTGCGTTTCTTTTTGTTTTCTACAACTATTTTGCAGACGGTCTGGGTCTGGGCTCCGGTCCTCATTTTCTTGAGGAGCTTATGTTCCATCTGCTGAACATCTCATTCATTGCAATGCAGCTCAGAATTCCCGCGGACAAACCCAGGAAGCAGAAAAAGGGCGCCCTGTTCTCAAATGTGACCGCCCTTCTTGCAGAATACGGTCTGCAGGCCACAATTGGTCTTCTTGCAGCAATTCTCCTGCTGAGGCACATTCTGCCCGGTCCCTCGGTTGCGCTGGGACTTACACTGTGTCTGGGCTTTGAACTGGGCCCGGGTCAGGCTGAGTCAATGGCCAGGGTTTGGGAAGGTGCTCCATACGGTGTTTCAAACGCCGGAGACGTTGGACTGACCATGGCTGCAATAGGCTTTGTAATCGGTTCCGTTGCAGGTGTAATATTCATAAACAGAGCCGCAAAAAAGGGCTGGCTCAGTGCCGAGTATGTGGAAAAGCTCAGAAACCGCAAGGTGGGCACGGGCTTTTTCAGAAACAGGAGAGAGCAACTTGTGGGAAGCTACCAGACCACAGTCAGCGAGTCCATGGACTCCTTCACGCTGCACATTGCACTTATTCTCTTCACATATCTGCTAAGTTTCCTCTTCCTTGCAGGTCTTGAGAATCTTGCCGCCCTGGGCGGAGGAAAGATTCTTGAGGCAGTTCAGGGACTGTGGGGAATTAACTTTGTAATCAGCTCACTCTGCGCAATACTGGTCCGCAGAACCATAATTGCGGCACATTGCGAACATGTCATAGACAACCGTACATGCAACCGCATAGACGGTATTGCCGTTGACATTACAGTTGCCTCATGTCTGGGAGCAATTGAGGTTGCTGCAATAAGGCAGTACTGGCTTGTGATAGTTGTCCTTACGCTTCTGGGAATCGGAATCACATGTTTCATCACCCCCTATTTCTGCTCAAGACTGTTCAAGGACTACTCCTTCCTGCGCTTCTTGATGATATTCGGAACAGCGAACGGAACTCTGCCCACCGCCCTCTCGCTGGTGCGTGTTGTAGACCCGGACTTTGAGACACCGGTTGCCCAGGAGTACGTCAACTCAACCGGCCTCATGTTCATCTTTGCTCTGCCCATTCTGGCCCTGGTCAACTGGCCGGCAAAGGGAATGGTGTGGCCGTTTGTGGGAATAACCTCAGCCTATGTTGTCATCTCTCTGATTATGTACCTGAGATTCTCAGGAAAGCGCGCATTTGCCAAGGGCGGCCTGTTTTTCATGCCAGACCCGGAAGCAGAGGAAAAATGAAAAAGATATACGGCCTGCTTGCCGTTCTGCTGCTCTGCCTTGCGCTGGTATCATGCGCCACCCCGGAAGACAGCTCAAATGCTGCTTACAGCCTCTCCCGTGAAGGTTACACGCTGGACAAGGTTGTAATCCTCAGCAGGCACAACATAAGGTCTCCTCTGAGCGGAGAAGGTTCGACCCTGGGCGGAATAACACCCCACAGCTGGCACAAGTGGTCATCAGGCACAAGCATGCTCTCTGTCCGCGGAGGCTCACTTGAGGTCCAGATGGGCCAGTACTTCCGAAGGTGGCTGGAAGCGCAGTCCCTCATTACCCCGAACTACATGCCTGCCGGCGATGTCCGCATCTACTCAAACTCCAAACAGAGAACAATAGCAACGGCAAGGTTCTTCTCCGCCGGCCTCTTCCCGGTGGCGGATGTTCCCGTTGAATACCACATGGACTTTGACCTGATGGACCCGGTCTTCACACCTCAGCTGACCTTTGTCTCGGATGCCTACAATGACGCTGTTTGCGCCCAGGTGGAACAGCTTTTCTCTGAGGACATAACGTCCCTTGATTCAGCATACAGGCTTATTGAAGATGTGATTGACTTTGACAAATCCCCGGCCTTCCTTTCAGGCAGCGCCGAAGAACTGACAACAACTGACTTTAATCTTGTTCTGAAACTGAACGAGGAGCCGGCTGTGACAGGCTCTCTGAAAACAGCCTGTCAGATAAGCGATGCCCTTGTTCTTCAGTACTTTGAAGAGCCGGATGTCAGAAAGGCGGGCTTTGGGAAAAAGCTTTCCCTTTCACAATGGGAGGAGATTTCAAGAGTCAAGGACGTGTATGGGGATGTACTTTTTACGGCACCTCTCGTTGCAGTCAATGTTGCTCATCCCCTGCTCTCAGAACTTCTGGGAGAGATGAAAAACAGCTCTCGGATAATCAGTTTCCTCTGCGGACATGACTCCAACGTAGGCAGCGTGCTTGCCGCACTGGATGTTGAGCCGTACAGCCTTGAAAACACAATTGAGAAGAAAACACCCATAGGATGCAAGGTTGTATTCTCCAGATGGAAGGCCTCTTCAGGTCAGGCCTTCTGGTCAGCAGATCTTGTCTACCAGTCCTCTGAACAGCTGAGAGGCAATGAAATTCTTGACCTTGATAACCCGCCGCAGGTTTACACCCTTCATTTTCAGGGTCTTGAAGAATCCGCTCCCGGCCTGTATAGGGAAGATATCTTCCTAAAGCGCTTTGAAAACGCAATTTCAGCTTACCATGAGATGCTGAAGCAATACCTCTAAAAGTTTTATTACCAACTTTATTACCAACGTGATACAATATCATTGTTGGTAATAAATTCAAAGGAGGCCGTTATGAGCCTTGTTGATACGGTAATAGAACTGTGTGAAAAAGAATCCGAACAGGAGTGGTTTGAGTTCAAGGAAAACTGGTTTGAACCGGTTACACTCGGCGAATATGTTTCCGCCCTTTCAAATGCCGCCGCATACTGCCTGAAAGATACTGCTTATCTTGTTTGGGGCATTGAAGACAAAACCCATGCAATTGTGGGAACAACCTTTGATTACTACTGCAACTACAAAAACCAGCCCTTCCAGAATTACCTTGCAAGAAATCTGTCCCCCAGCATAGATTTTGAGTTTGATGAGGTTGTTATCAACGGCAAAAGGGTTGTTGTCCTCTCAATACCCGCCGCTCATAATGTACCCACCTCCTTTGCAAACAACCGTTTCATCAGAATAGGTTCATCAAAGGTCAACCTGAGAGATTATCCGGATAGAGAAAGAAAACTGTTCAGAATTCTGGACAGAGGAATATCCACAATAGAAAACACTCCTGCCGACTATCAGAATCTTACATTCAGAAAACTGTTCGGTTATTACGGGTCAAAGGGAATTGTTCTCAAAGAAAAGACATTTGAGGAAAACCTGGAACTTAGAACCAGGGACGGGCAATACAATATCATGGCCCAGTTGCTGTCAGACAATTCTCACATCCCCTTCCGTGTTTCCATATTCAAGGGAACATCAAAAGGCTCTGATCTTTTCTCCGTCAGGGAATTCGGAAATGACTGTCTTCTTTACACCCTGGATGAGGTTCTGCGTTACGGGGATGTTCTGAACATTATTCAGGCAGATGAGAAAGACAGGGTTGTGGAGAGAAAGGATGTGCCTCTGTTTGATGACAATGCCTTCCGTGAAGCTGTAATAAACGCAGTGCTTCACAATCTCTGGGTTGAAGGAAATGAACCCATGATTTCGGTGTTCTCAGACAGGATTGAGATTCTCTCAAGAGGTCCCCTTCCACCCAAGCAGACTCTTGAGGGGTTCTTCCGGGGGCAGTCTGTTCCTGTAAACAGAAAACTCTCTGAGATTTTCCTGCAGCTGCATATAAGCGAGAAATCCGGCAGAGGAGTTCCCAAGATTGTTGAGGTCTACGGACGTAACGCCTTCTCTATTGAGGAAAATGCCATAGTTGTAATCATTCCGTTCAACAGAATAGACAGCAAAGACAGTAACAGACGGACAAAGAAGCCCATGCCGCTGAGTGACAACCGTAAAAAGATTATTTCTGAAATGGTCAAAAATCCGAGCATTACCAAGGCGGAACTGCAGCGCATTCTGGAAATAAGCGATACCGCAGTGGACAACAATATTTCCTATCTGAAAAAGTCCGAGTTCATATACAGAATCGGTTCAAACAAAGCCGGCTACTGGCATGTCTCCGACAAGGCACTGTGGGAAGATTATGGCAACAGTGGTAAATAAGGGTTATTCACAAAGGCAAAAATGGTGTCATTCACCACACATTCACTACACACAATTTACACACAAATGCCGGAAATCTATGGATATTTATGGAGATTTACGTAAAAATAGAGAAAACGGCATTATTACTCAAGTGCTTGTTATGTATGGATTTGGAGGGTTATAAACACCTTGATTAAGATTCTGCACGTTTGCCATGGAAACATATGCAGAAGCCCTATGGCACAGTATATTTTTCAGAGGCAGGTGGATGAGGCCGGCCTGGGCGCCTTCTTTGAGATTGACAGTGCGGCAACAAGCTCCGAGGAGATTGGAAATGGGGTTTATCCGCCGGCGGTGAAGATTCTCAATGCTCATGGAATCCGAAACACACTGCACAGGGCCAGACGGATGAGTGCTGAGGATTACAGGCATTTTGACCTGATTATGGTCATGGACCGGATGAACCTGCGCAATGCAAGACTCATGACGGGCAATGACCCGGAGGGCAAGGTAGGCATGCTTTTGGGAGACGAGGAGATTGATGATCCGTGGTACACGGGAGACTTTGCAGGGGTTTATTCACAACTGGAAAGAGGCTGCAGGGCTCTTCTGAATGAGACTGCTTTCTTTTACGGCTTTTGCAGCAAGGCAAATAATACAGACATGAAAGTATTTGAGGTCTATTCCAGACTGTTCGGAGCCTGGTGCAGGCAGACATGCGCACCCCGCATGCAGAACGGATGGACCGCCTTGAACAGGACACTGGGGCAGTGCTCAGTCACCTCTTTTCTGGTTCAGGATATTCTGGGCGGAAGGGTGCTGGGAACAGTGCTCCCGGACGGCAACACCCATTGTTTCAATGAGATTGACGGAAAGATTTATGACCTGACAAGCATGCAGATTGAGAAATCCGGTCAGAAGTGCAATTATGAAGAAGGAACGGTTCAGGACCGCGGAAAGCATTTTGCAAAGCCGGAGAAACTGCAGCGGTACCTGCTTCTTAAGGAAAGATATGAAAGAGAGGACAGATAAATGACCATAGAGGAAAGAGCTGAAAAGGCAGTTCAGCTTAAGATGCAGGGAACACACAACTGTGCCCAGGCCGTTACCGCAGCACTTTCGGACCTGACGGGAGTGTCTGAGGAAGTGCTTAAGAATGCTTCTGCAGGATTCTGCGCCGGAATGGGTACCATGGAGGCAACATGCGGTGCGCTCATAGGAGCCGGCATTGTTGCAGGTCTTGAATCAAAGGGGCAGGGCACGCTCATGCTCACACGTGTTCTGATGCGCAGTTTTGAGGAAAAGTGCGGTGCCGTGAAATGCAGGGACCTCAAGGCCCCGGGCCCTGACGGAAAACCGCTGTGTCCCTGTGACCAGTGTGTCAGAAACGCAGTTCTTGCCTACGGGGAGATCAGTCCTCAGGCCAGATGAACCTGGCATTGAGGTGAGTTTCACCGTTATCTATGAGAATATCCTCTCCGCTGCATGAGCGGTTCACAACGGTCATGAAATAACACCACTGTGCCAGTTCTCCGGGTTCCATCCACTTTTTCAGAGGAGTGAGGTCCATTATCTGTTTCCAGAGAACGGGATTGTCCATTACAGGTTTGTTCAAGGCAGTTGAAACTCCGCCGGGTGAGAGGCTGTTGCATGTGGCCCCGTAAGGTGCAAGGCGGATGGCAACGTTTCTTGTGTAGGCCAGAAGACCTCCCTTTGATGCGCTGTAGGCGGCAAACTCGGCCCCTGTGCGGGCTGAGGCTGAGGCTATTATCAGAACGCTTTTGATTGCCTTCTGAAATGCATATTTTTCAACAACATTCATTGTCCCCTGAAGGTTGACCTTAATGTCATCCGGACTGTTCTGAACGCCTGCGCAGCAGATCAGAACCTCAACGCCGGAAATCTCCGGAAGAGATGCCGGGTTGGAAATATCGGCCGCAACGTGGCTGAAATGCGGATTTTCAATGACGGCGGGAGATATGTCCAGCCCGGTTACCGTGTGGCCTTTTTCAAGAAAGAGGGCGGCAACGGCGCTTCCTATGCCGCCGGATGTGCCTGTTATCAAAACGTTCATGCTGCTTCCTCCGCATTCTTTATTTTCTTTATATGACTTACAAGCGGGATAGTGATGAAGGGCACGAAGCAGGACTCCACAAAGAGTTCAATGAACGTGCCGTATAAGGCTGCGCTCATTATGTCCTTCCATGCCATTTCATAGAGTGAGAGGCCTATGGGGGCAAAGGCAAGGGCCATGAACATGAGGTTGTCCACCCACTGCCCTATAAGCGTTGAGATTGCAGCCCTGAGAAAGAAGTAGAACCTGTTGTCCTTTGCCTTGCGCTCAAGGGCGTCCTTTATCTTTGATATTATGTTTACGTTTATGTAGTTGCCGGTCCAGAATGCGGCAACGGATGCAATTATTGTTCTGGGACCGTTGGAGAATATGAGGGCGTATGCCCTGGCCTGCTCCCCGTACTCGGGAAGTGTGGGAATGAAGACTATGAGGCGCCCTATGGCCATGATTACAAAGGACACCACCGCGGCAAAGGATATGAGAACAACCGAGGTTCTTTTGTCCCAGACTTCCACAATGATGTTGGAAACAAGAAAGACTATCCAGCTTATAATCAGGCCGGCGTCACAGAGTATATAAGGCGTTCCGAAACTGAGAGACTTCATGCAGAAGATGTTCATGGAAACGGCAACGGCCGTGTAGAGGGCTGAAAGCCCCATGAGATAATCCCGTGATGATAGTTTGAAACTGTGTTTTAAAATCTGTCTGCGTCCGGCTTCAGACATACACTCCCCCTTATCAAGGGCACATGCCACATGTATGTCACCTCATTGCCAGTGCCTGTAGTACAAGTTAAGTTAGCACAAATAAAAAGAGCTGTAAACCCGCGTCTACAGCCCTTGGTATAGCTTGTGATTAAGAAATCAGTTCATTGAATTCTTGGTTTCCTGGATTTCAGATCTTCTTACCTTGGTAAGTTTACTGATTTCAGCAAGTGCCTTTCTAGCTCTTGCAGCGGCAGCCTTAACGCCTTTTTCCGTGAACTTCTGATTTTCCATTACATAGTTCTCAAACAATCCAACCAACTGTTCATGAGTTGTCATACACACGCCTCCTGTTTTGTTTTTTCTACTAAGATATTATCACAATTACAATTCACTTCAAACGAAAAAAGGGGCCTGTAAAGCAAAAAAACACAGAAAAATCAGCTTTTTTTCACTTCCTGACGGATAATCCATCCTTTTTTCAGTTCAATTGAGCTTTTCAGGTATCCCGTGCGGCAGTGATCTATGTGTTCCGTCTCATTGAAATCCTGATCCAGAACCTTCAGACTGCTGTCCGTAACGGAGAGAACATCCGGGCCTATGAACTCAACGGCGGTACCCGGTTTTATCTGGTTTTTTATGTCAACGGACCAGATTCCGGGCTTAACTTCATCTAGGACGGTGCCAAGGAAGAGGTAGTCCCTCATGTAGCCGGGGGCCGAGGCTATGTTGATGTCATCTTCAGTGTCCACCGGACCGTCCGAGTAGAAGAAGCCGGTGGAATAAGGACGGTGGGAGACGTTGAACAGCTCATCCCTGAAGGGTTTGAAGTCAACCGACGGGTCATATAAAGCATCTATGGCCTTGCGGTAGGCCCTGGTAACCGTTGCAACGTAGTATGTGCTCTTCATTCTGCCCTCAATCTTGAGGCTGTCCACCCCGGCGTTCTTCAGGTCCGCAAGGTGGTCTATCATGCACATGTCCTTTGAGGAGAGAATTGTGGTGTACCCGTTGTCCTCCGAGATGGGGAAATAGACACCCGGTCTCTGCTCCTCCTCAAGTGCAAGGCGGTAGTTCCAGCGGCAGGTGTGGGCACAGTCTCCCTGATTTGCGCTTCTTCCCGTAAGGTGGGAGGAGAGCATGCAGCGTCCGGAGTATGCCATGCACATGGCTCCGTGGACAAAGGCCTCTATGCGCAGATCCGGATTGGCATCCTTAATCTGCCTTATCTCCGTAAGGGATGTCTCGCGTCCCAGAATTATTGTGTCAAAACCCATCTTTCCGTAGAGCTTTGTACTCTCTTTGTTCAGGCAGTTGGCCTGGGTGGAAAGAGAGAAACGTGCACCGGGGAACTCCTTCTGAAGTATGGGCAGGGCCCCTATGTCGGAGACTATGAAGCTGTCAAACGGGAACGGTCTAATCAGTTCAATCTTTTCCTTCAGTTTGTCTATATCTCCGTTGTGGAAGAAAATATTTACAGTGCAGTAGAAGGTGCTTGAGGGAAAGCGGGACTTTATCTCCCTGAGCCTGTCATACTGGTCATAGCCTATGTTTCCGGCATTTGCCCTGAGGGAGAAATCCTCAAGGCCCATATACACTGAGTCTGCACCGTAGGTCAGTGCAGTCTCAAGTTTCTCTATGTTTCCGGCCGGAGCCAGAAGCTCCATCCTGCCGGTTTTGTTTAAGGCATTATTATCAGAAGACAAGGCTCAGAACCTCCTCCATATCCCCTACAAGGCGGAAGGTAAGACCCTTTTTCACATTGTCCTCAAGCTTGTCCAGATCTCTCTTGTTGTGCTTGGGAATAATTATGGTCTTAACCTTGTTGCGCTTTGCGGCAAGAACCTTCTCCTTCAGTCCTCCTATGGGCATTACCTTGCCCAGCAGGGACAGTTCTCCGGTCATGGCCGTATCCGGCTTCATAACCTTGCCGGTGACAAGGGAGTATATGGCAGTTGCCATTGTAATTCCTGCAGACGGGCCGTCCTTGGGTGTTGCGCCCTCAGGCACATGGAGATGAATGTCATGGGTGGTGTACCAGGAGACATCCACGCCGTGCTGCTCGCTTATTGAACGCACGTAGCTGAATGCAATGTTGGCGCTTTCCTTCATAACGTCTCCCAGCTGGCCTGTGAGCTTGAGATTGCCCTTGCCGGGAATATGCTGGGCCTCAACGGCAAGAACGTCTCCGCCCATGCTGGTCCAGGCAAGACCCACTGACATGCCGGGCTTTGTGGCCCTGATAATCTCATCTTCGCGGAACAGCGGCGTGCCAAGATACTCAAGGACCTTCTCCTCGGTTATCCTGACGGGCCTTTCCATCTCAGCCTTCCCTTCCTTCACATCCATCCTGTTGCGCACAATCTCCATGGCAACCTTGCGGTGGATACGGTCAAGAGACTTCTCAAAGTTCCTGACTCCCGCCTCGCGGGCATACTGCTCGGCGATCATCTTAAGCACCTTTGGCGTGTACTTCACGTCCCTGGCCGTAAGTCCGCTTCTTGAGCGGCTCTTGGGAACAAGGTACTTGGTTCCTATGTGAAGCTTCTCCTCGGACGTGTAACCGTTGAGCTCAATAACCTCCATCCTGTCCAGCAGGGGCTGGGGAATGGTGTCCGTTGTGTTTGCGGTCACTATGAAAAGGACGTTGGAAACGTCAAACGGGATATCAAGATAGTGGTCTCTGAATGCGGAGTTCTGCTCAGGGTCCAGGACCTCAAGCAGAGCCGAGGCCGGATCTCCCTGGATGGAAGCGCCCATCTTGTCAATCTCATCTATGACAAAGACCGGATTCTTGGTCTTGGTAACCTTAAGACCCTTTATTATCTGACCGGGCATGGCTCCTATGTAGGTCCTTCTGTGGCCCTTGATCTCAGCCTCATCACGCATGCCGCCCACGCTGAAGCGGTAGTACTGTTTGTGAAGAGCCTTTGCAATTGAGATGCCAACGGATGTCTTTCCGGTTCCCGGAGGGCCCACAAGACAGACAATGGCACCCTTGGTGTCGTTTCTGAGCTGTCTTACGGCAAGGAACTCCAGGATTCTGGTCTTTACGTCCTTGATTCCGTAGTGGTCCGCCTCAAGAATCTTTGAGGCTTCCTCTATTGAGAAATCGTCATTGCTGAAGGAGTTCCACGGAAGGTCCGCAATGGTCTCAAGGTAGGTTCTGATTATGGCGTATTCGGCACTTGAGGGCTCAATGTCATCAAGTCTCTGGTACTCCGCCCACACGGTCTCCGCGGCCTCCCCCTCAAGGTTAAGCGCGTTCAGTCTGTCTATGAGTTTGGGCTTGGCCTTTGTCTGACCCGTCAGACCCCGGACAATGTCCTCCTCGGTCAGTTCCCTGAGTTCGTCGTCCGCATCCTCGCCTCTGGAGAGTTTCTTAAGCTCCTCACGGACAGTCTTGAGCTCCTCACGCAGGTAGTACTCGCGCTGGTGCTTCTCCATCTTGCGGTTGACTTCCGTCTGAATCTCATCATGCATCTTCTGCACGGTGAACTCCTGCTTCAGAACTGCAAGGACCTTCATTATCCTCTGCTTTGCGTCAAGGGTTTCAAGGAAGGACTGCTGGTCCTCACGGGGAACAACCATGCCGGCAAGGTAGTCTGCAAGCCTTACGGCTTCCTGGATGTTTGTTGCATTGAACTTCAGATTGTCCAGAAGGGCCGAGCGGTCCTCTCGCCTTGCAATCTCATTGCGGAGAGCGCTGAGGTATGCCTTGTCCTCAACCGGTGTGAGGGCCTCTTCCTCTATGTACTCAACCTCGGCGCTGATTATGCCCTTGTGACAGAACATCTCAAGGACTCTGAATCTCTTGACGGTCTCTATGTAGAGGCTCTTTGTGCCGTAGAGCGTGGTTATCTGGTTCTTGATTCTGACAAAGGTTCCCACGCTGTAAAAGTCAT
Source organism: uncultured Spirochaetales bacterium (assembly GCA_947306375.1). Taxonomy (GTDB): domain Bacteria; phylum Spirochaetota; class Spirochaetia; order Sphaerochaetales; family Sphaerochaetaceae; genus RUG14846. The sequence goes on along the minus strand of CAMZGJ010000008.1, from coordinate 4,788 downwards.
CGGCAGTCAGCTCCGCTGACGGCTTGTCCTCCGTCCTGAGGAGCAGCAGGCCAAGGCCGTTGTAATTGCGGGAGTAGCCCACTACATCAACGTCCAGGGGGTCCGAGACCTCTATGGTTGTGAAGACGCCGGGGAAAACCGGGCATCCGCGCATGGGTATGATGAAAATCTGCTGAGGCAGTGCTTCTTTGGTTATGTTGCTGTCCATGAGATTTATATTACATAAAAATCAGGATACAGGCAAATCAACGGCCCGTGTCCGGTGCCTTTTCCCTGCCGTTTTTCAGCCACTTCACCCCCAGATAGCAAAGAGGTGTGTCCAGAAGGGCAAAGAGGACCTTGAAAGACCAGTACGGGATTATGAGCGTGAAGAGGAATGAAACGGTGTATTTGGGTGTGAGCTTGTAGAAGGCAATGAACTCAAAGAGCACCGTGTCCAGGAACTGTCAGACTATGGTTGCAACGTTGTTTCTGATCCACAGCCTGCCCTCTCCCGTAATCTTCTTGATCAGGGCAAAGAGCCTGACGTCCAGGCTCTGGCTTACCGCAAAACTGACAAGGCTGGCAATCGTCATCCTTGAGGAACTGCTGAAAATCAGCCTGTACTGCTCCTGGTAGGGCCAGTTCTCGTTGGGCGGAATTGCTATGCAGATGTTCATCATTATCACAAGGATGACCAGCATGGCAATTGAGATGTGAACAAAAGTCCGGGTCTCTTTTTCCCCGTAGACCTCCCCCACTATGTCTGTTGCCACAAAGAGCACCGGCATGAAAAAGATTCCCACAGAAACGCGTACCCCGCCCAGTGAGATGATCTTGGTTCCTATGGTGTTCACAAGAACCATGAAGGTTATGTAGAGGGCGTAGATTATGTCTCTTCGGGATGTTTTCGTAAGCATGAGGCAATACTATCAGACAAATGAGGAAAGTGTACAGTGAACAACCCCTCATTGTTGCAAGCACCGTGTAATTGTTTTATCCTTAACATACTTACACGGTTTTTATTTTTATAAATATAGAGAAGATTTTTGACAGATGAAATGGAAAACAAGCGATGCATCCTTTGAGAGCATGAGGATGCTTCAGGAACGGTATGCATTGGACCGGGTGTCCGCACGCATACTGGCCGGACGCGGCATTACAGAGAAAGAAGAAGTCAAGTTCTTTCTTGAAAAGGACATATCCTTTCTTCACAACCCCTTCCTATTTGAAGATATGGAACTATTCTGTGACAGGATAACGGGCGCTGCGGAGGAAGGTGAAAAGGTTATTATCTTCGGAGACAGGGACGTTGACGGAATAACGTCAACGGCCCTCATGGTCACTGAGCTCAGGCAGATGGGCCTGGACGTGACATGGAAGGTCCCGCTTGAGGATGAGCCCTACGGAGTGACAAAACAGAACATTGACGACGCGGTGGCTGACGGGATTACCCTTGCCGTTACGGTTGACTGCGGAATCTCCGCAGTCGATGAGATTGAGTATGCCCGTAAGAAGGGCCTGGATTTCCTGGTGACAGACCACCACATTGCCTCTGAGGTTCTTCCCCCGGCTCATGCCATAATCAACCCAAAGGTCGAGGGCTGCGGATATCCGTTCTCCGGTCTTGCCGGTGTGGGAGTTGCGGCAAAGTGCATCTGGGCCCTGAGGTTTGCCCGCACGGACCTGTACAGGGAGCGTTTTCTGCTGCTGCACGCCTACCCGGGAAACCAGACCGTTGTGATTGAGGCCTGCGTCATGGAGAACCTGCTTGTAACGGACAGAATCTGCGAGGAAGTTGTTCCCGGAATTCTTCCCCAGGAGAACAGCAGGCTCCTCCGGTTCCTCAACTGCGGCCTTCCGGTCATGGTTCTGGACAGCGCAACGGAGATGAACCAGCTGAAAAAGGCCTTCCCCAAGGCTGAGATAAACCTTGTGGACCTGAGGCCCCAGTTTGAGAGCCTCATGCCCTCTGTAAAGGGAAAATCCCTCTTTGACCTGAGCACCCACAGCCGCTTTGCCCTTTATTCTCAGACACACTCGGAGCTGGACACCCTCACCGGTCTGTTCTGCGCCTTTGTAAGACTCAAATATCCGTCTCTCTACAGAGACTATGCAAAGCTTACGGATCTTGTTGCCATAGGCACTGTCAGCGACCTTATGCCCATGCTGGATGAGAACCGCATCTTTGTTAAAAACGGTCTGAAGCAGATGGAGGAAGGAAGCAGAATCTCAATGCTGCCCTTCCTGGGACTGCAGAAGCTTCTTGGCAAAAAGCTTTCCGCCACAGACATAGGATGGCAGATTTCACCTTACATGAACGCATCCGGCAGGATGGGAGAGCCCCAGACTGCGGTGAACATGCTGCTCTGTGAGACAAGGGAGGAAGCCTACCCCTACGCCGCAAGGCTCATTGAACTTAACCGGGACAGGAAGAAACTTGGCGAGGACCTGTGGGACAGGCTGCTGCCCAACGCAGGAAAATCCTACGAGCAGTTCGGCTCAAAGTTTGTCCTTGTGCGGGACAACAGCATTCCCAGGGGAATTACCGGAATCTTTGCCACAAGGCTGCAGAAGTACTTCAATGCCCCCTCTCTGGTCATGACCCAGACAAAGGACGGAAGGTGCATGGGCTCCATGAGAAGCCCCAAAACATTCAACTGTCATGATTTTCTGAGCCGTTATGCAGACCTGTTTGAGGACTTCGGCGGTCACGCGTTTGCCGGCGGGTTCTCTATATCGCCCGACAGGGCGGATGAGCTCTGCATCCGGATTTCTGAGGATGTAGACTGGCTGGATATCCCGGATGAGGCGGACGAGGAGGTGCTTGAGATTGATGCGGTGCTGGGCAAGGATGACCTGACGCCGGAGATTATGGGCATTGCCGAGCGCTTTGAGCCCTACGGGGAGATGAACAACCAGATTCAGTTCATGATTGAGGGTGCCAGGATTGAAAATATGGCAACCATGGAGAACCAGAAGGACCCGGGCAACGCGCATGCACGCTTTACCCTGAGCTTCGGGTCCTTCAAGTGGCCGTGTGTGTTCTGGTCCTGCGGCCGGCGTGCAGGCAGGGATTTCTATGACGGCTCCATTGTGGATGCGGTCTTCAGGGTCGGCAGGAACAACTACCGCAACATGGAGAGCATCCAGTTGACAATTTGTGACATCAAAACCAGGATGTAGGAGAAAAGATGAAGCGCACTGCATTGTTTCTTGCCCTGATTGTCCTCCTCTCAGCCGCCCTTCCGCTTTTCGGAGCGTCCTTAGGCACGCCCACGGACGGAAGCGCTTCGGTTTCATTTCTGAGTGAGAACTACCGCGAGAAGGAGCTTTCTTCAGATGACATGCACTTCTGGGAGAACTCCGGCATAGGCCTTGTTACCGTAGGCCCGGGCAGGAGAATCTATGAGTGGTTCGGGCACTCTGCAGTTGCGGTTTCATGCCCCGGCTATGACAGCATAAGCTTCAACTACGGCTACTTTTCCTTTGATGAGAAATACTTTTCAAACTTTGCCATGGGCCGTCTTCTCTACAGGCTGGACACCTCCTACACAAACGCCGAGACATGGGTCTATGAGTCTGAAAACAGGGTTGTCTCACAGGTGCTTCTTAACCTGACTCCGGAGAAGAAAAAGGCAGTTGCGGACTTCCTGCTGACCAACGCCCGGCCGCCGGCTAACACATACCTTTACCACTACTACCGGGACAACTGCGCAACCCGTGTGCGTGATCTTCTCAATTTTGTATCAGACGGAGATTTTGAGACCTGGGCCCGCAGTATAAAGGGTCACACATTCAGGGAGTGGAACTCCGTTGTCTTCGGAGTGAACCCCTTTGTCCAGTGGATTATGGACTTCCTGCAGGGGCGCTCCATAGACAACAAGGACGCTTCACTCTGGTCTGAGATGTACCTGCCTGACAGGCTGCTCTACGCAGTGGAGCAATACCCGGGCTTTGAGACTTCCTCTTCCTACGGCTCTGCAGATGAGGTGCACGGTTTTTATGAGTACAGGCCCAAATCAGTGGTTTTAAAGGCTCTGGCCCTTTCTCTTGTCATCTCTGCCGTACTTCTTCTCTGCTTCCGCTGTGCACGCGGAGTGTTCAACGCCCTGTCCTTCCTGGTTTTCCTTGTTCTGGGACTTCTGGGGGCACTTCTTTTCTTTATGATGGTCTTCACCACACATGATGTGACCTGGGGCAACGAGAACATCCTTATCTACAGTCCCCTGCTTCTTATAATATCCCTGCTCTCTCTGAACAGCAGAAAACACTGCAGGGCACTTCTGAAAATCTGGTACTCGGAAGGCTGTGTTCTTGCGCTTCTGGTTCTTCTGAAGCTTGTTCTTCCCGGCATTATGTACCAGCAGAACGCGGCGCAGATTCTGTTCCTTGTGCCTCTTGTTGCCGTGAATATTCTTGTTTACAGGAAAAGTGTTTTAAAGAAGGCCTGAGCGGACCGTCTTAAGAGGTCCCTGTGCAAAGAGGGAAATCCATCCCAGCAGAAAGTCCCTGAGTCTTATCTGGTTGCTCTCATAAAGCTCCACCTCAAAAGCCTCCTCAATGCTCAGCGGGAGGGTGTACTGCAGGTATTTGCGTGAGCCCGGCATTAGAAAGAGCCTGTCCGTATCCGCACATGTTCTGCACACCGGCGTGTTCATCTGAGTTGAGAAGAATAGAGTCTCATTGTCTGCATAAGTTTTTTCACAGGACGGACATGTTTTAAGGTCAGTGGCAAGACCGCTTATCTGAATGAGCTTCCAGGTAAAGTCTATGAGAATCTTTCTGTTTTGTTCCGGATTTAAGTCA
>CAMZGJ010000007.1 GCA_947306375.1 uncultured Spirochaetales bacterium | reverse complement strand
TCTCCCACTATTCCCAGAATCTCACCTGGGTCCAGGTTGAAGGATACGCCGTTTACGGCATGGACCTCTCCGGATTCCGTGAAGAAGGAAGTGTGGAGGTCCTGAACACTCAGCAAATGATCTTTATCCGCCATTTTTCAATTCCTCCTTTTACTTCTTGAGTTTGGGGTCGAATGCGTCTCTCAGTCCGTCTCCGAGGAGGTTGAAACTGAGAACAATAAGACAAATCATCAGGGCGGGGAACAGAAGCTTGTAGGGGTAGTTCTGAAGTCCGCCTCTTGCGGCGTTGGCAAGTGAGCCGAGCGAGGGCATGGGAGCCTGAACGCCCAGTCCTACAAAGCTGAGGTAGCTTTCCGTGAAGATTGCAGAGGGAATCTGCAGCGCGGTTGAGATGATTATGACGGAGATACAGTTGGGAAGAATGTGTCTTTTTATTATCATCCCCGTGGGTGCGCCTATGGAATTTGCCGCAAGTATGTATTCATTCTGCTTGATTGAGAGAATCTGGCCTCTTATGAGTCTGGCCATTCCAACCCAGTACAGCATGCCGAATACAATGAACAGGGAAATCATGTTTGTTCCCAGTGCGTCCAGCAGTGAGCCGGGTCTGAACTTCAGTATTGTCTGAAGAACAACGGAAAGCAGGATTATGATAAGCATGTCAGGAAGGGAGTAGATTATGTCCACTATTCTCATCATGATCATATCCGTCCTGCCGCCCAGGTAGCCGGAAATGCTTCCGTACAGCATGCCTATGATAAGGACTATTATGCTGGCAAAGAATCCTACTATGAGGGAGACGCGGGTGCCGTATATTACCCTGATGAAGTAGTCACGGCACTGTTCGTCCGTTCCGAATATATGCGGGAAACGGGTGCCGCCGGCTTCTATGTACTGCTGTTCCAGCTTGCTGTATTCAAACGGGCGCAGATTCTTGGCGCCCTTGTCTCTTACTCCGTCCACCGAGAGTATTTCCTCATAGCTGTACGGAATGAACAGGGGTGCAAAGATAATAACTGCAATGATCAGGCCCAGGACTATTATTGAGCCCACAGCCAGGGGGTTCTTCATGAGCTTTTTCATTCCGTCCTTGAAGAATGTGGTGCTCTCGCTCATTACATCCTGCTGTTTCTTTTCCTCTTCAGAGGCCTTTTTAAACATGTATGAGTTGAACTTTGAAAGATCCAGCTGCATGCTGAGAAGGTTCTTTTCGGGTGTTTTCTCTGCCATTTTGCGCCTCCTCAGTCAAACTTGATTCTGGGATCCACAAGCTTGTACAGGATGTCACAGAGCATGGTTGCAATGACCATGAGTGTGGCAAGGAAGATTGTGGTAGCCATAATCAGGGTATAGTCACGGTTGTTGATTCCGCTGACGAACTTGGTTCCTATTCCGCCTACCGTGAAAACGGTCTCAACAACCATTGAGCCCGTGATTATGTAGGCAATCTGCGGTCCGGCGTATGTGATAACGGGAATAAGGGAGTTTCTCAGAGCGTGCTTGAAGATAATCCTCCACTTTGCAACACCCTTGGACTTTGCGGTACGGATGTAGTCCTGTCCAAGTGCGTCAAGCATGCTGGTCTTTGAAAGACGGGTGGTGTAGGCCATGGGGTAGGCCGCAAGTGCCATGACGGGAAGCAGATAATGCGTCTCCGTGGCGCTCCACACCGGAACCCAACCAAGCTTGATTGAGAACACAAGAAGCAGCAGCGTGGCCAGAACAAAGCTGGGCACGGCGGTGAACAGGGTTGAGAAGAAAACAATAACCCTGTCAGGCCACTTGTTTCTCATAATTGCAGCGGTACTGCCCAGAATAATGCCCAACGTAAGGGCAAAGGCCATTGCGGTAAGACCCAGTCTGGCCGATATGGGGAAGGACTCCCTGATGATATCACTGATTTCACGTCCGTTCTTCAGCGATACCCCGAAGTCTCCGTGCAGCAGGTTCTTCATGTAGTTGATGAACTGGGTCCACAGAGGCTTGTCCAGGCCGTAACGGGCATTCAGCGCATCTATGGTTGACTGTGAAAGTGCTTTTTCCCTGTTGAACGGGCCACCGGGTACTGCATGCATGACAAAGAATGTAATCATGCAGATTATCAGGATGGTCAGCAGGGCAAGCAGAACTCTTTTTACTATGTACTTAAGCAAGGCACATCTCCCCTTGTAATAATATTTATCTATATATGCGGCATACTATCATTAACATGAATATTCATGCAAGGGCTGATTTTGCATGAAAACTGCATTTTTATTCGGTTTGGTGATTGTGTTTTTTACGGGTTTTTGCTTCTGCGGGGCGGTGGAGAATTTGTCTGAGCAGGGAATTTGTGCTATATTTGGGCCATGAATAAGATTATCACCATAGGCAGACAGTTCGGAAGCGGAGGCCATGAGGCGGGAAAACGCCTTGCTGAAAAGCTGGGAGTTCCGCTTTATGACAAGGAAATTCTCACAATGACTGCGGAGAATTCCCACTTTGCGGAGAGTTTTCTGAAGAAGATTGATGAGACAAGACCCAGTTTCCTCAATCTGGGAATGGGCGGAATTGCGGCAGGCACTGCTCTGGCTGCAACCAATGAGGCTTTTGTAAACCATTTCTACAGCCTGTCCCCAAATGATCAGGCCTTCCTTGAGATGAGCAAGGTTCTCAGGGCTATCGCGGCCGAGGGGCCGTGTATCTTCATAGGACGCTGCGCGGACTACATTCTCAAGGAGTTTGACCCGGTGAACTTCTTTCTTTGCGCTGACCTGGACCAGAGAATCAAGAGGAAGATGGCCCTTGAAGAGCACTCCGGGGTGACCGAGGATGAGATGGCAAAGCTTGTTGAGACCACCGACAAGAACCGTTCAAAGTTCTACGAGTATTATTCGCATGCCAGGTGGGGCGAGGCGTCTCACTACCACATGTGCATAGACACCGGCAAGGTTGGTGTGGACGGAGCTGTTGAGCTTATGTGTCTTTATCTTGAGGAGTTCGGCAAGAAAAATATTATGCCGGATAAATAATCTTTGAAATTATAAGGAGATAACTATGTATTATCATTACAGTTACGGTCCGGTGACCTCCTACGGTTACAGTTTTGAAAACGGGTCTTTCCCGTTTGCCTCCGCCCTTGCAATCAACGCTGTTGTAGCACTGCTTTCATCTTTCCTTCTTGCTGTTGTTGCACTCAGAGTTCTGGCAAGATGGCACATCTATAAAAAGGCCGGAGTTCCCGAGTGGAAGAGTCTGATTCCTGTTCTCAATCTGTATGAAGATTACAAGCTTGCATGGAACAGAACATGGGCTTGGGTATTTCTGGGTTCACTTGCAGCAGGCATGGTTCTGTCCTGCTTCTCTTTCTTCCCTGCAGTCCGCATCCTCTCGGCAATACTGGGTATTTTTGTTGCAGTTATTGAAATTATCAAGGACTACAAGATGTCAAAGGCATTCGGCCACGGCACAGGCTGGACGTTCGGTCTTATCTTCTTTGAGACTATTTTCCTGTTGATGATTGGTCTGGGAAAGAGCGAGTATCACGGACCCTACTGCTGCAGATGCAACTGCTCCTGTACCAAAAAGGACGAGGAGCCCAAGGCCGTTGAGGCTCCCGCCTCAGAGCCCAAAACGGAGTGATTATGGGTTTTGTTTCAATCATTCCCGTTGCTCTGGCAATTGCGCTTGCAGTTCTGACCAAGAACACGGTTGTTTCTCTTTCCATTGCCTGCATAATAGGCTGTTTCCTTAAGGGGGACGGCCTTTTCGGTTTTACAAACCTTATCTATACGGCCCTGGGAGACCCCAGTTCAATCTGGACCATTCTTATGGTTGTGCTGTTCAGCGTTCTTGTAACCTATTTTGAGCGCAGCGGCGCCATTGACGGTTTTACGGACATTGCACAGAAGTACAACCTTAAAAGAAGGGGCGTCCAGCTTATCTCCTGGGCCCTGGGTCTTTTCTGTTTTGCAGACTCTATGAGCCCCCTGTTCGTAGGCTCCGTCATGAAGAAGCTTTCAGACAAGGCAAAGATTTCCCGTGAGAAACTGGCCTACATTGCAGACTCAACTGCCTCTCCGCTTTCGGTTATCCATCCGTTCTCAAGCTGGAGCCCGTACCTTGCCGGTCTGGCATTTGCAACAGGTGTCTTTGCCTCTTCAGACAATGCATACAGGTTTGTCCTGGGTGCTATTGGCTTCAACTTCTATGCCATCCTTTCAGTTCTCCTTGTCTTCCTTATTGCAATGGGAATTGTGAAGGACTTCGGTCCCATGAAGAAGGCAGAGAAGAGAGCCGTGGAGGAAGGTAAGGTTCTTGCAGACAACGCAGTTCCCCTTACCACGGAAGGTGCATTGGAGAAGCGTGTTTTTGAGAAACCGCGTGTTCTGATAAACTTTGTTCTACCGGTTGTTCTGCTTGTTGCAATCTGTGCGGTAACGGTTGTTCTGGACGGTGAGCCCGCCATCTGCGAGGCCGCCATGATTCTTGTTGTTCTCATGTCCGTTTCCTTCCTTATCCAGGGTCTGAAACTTGATGAACTTAACAAGGTCTTTCTCCAGGGTGTGAAAAATGCGGTTCCCGCAGTTCTGGTTCTTTCCGTTGCATACCCCCTGAACACTCTTTCCGGTCAGATGGGTACTGCGGACTTCCTCATTAATTCCACCAGCTCTTTCCTGTCTCCGGCATTCCTGCCGGCCGGAATCTTCCTTATAGGCGCCGTTCTGAGTTTTGCAACCGGCACAAGCTGGGGTACTTACGCAATTTGCGTTCCCATCTTCCTGCCCTGGGCATACTCTCTTGCAGGCAGCCAGGTCAATGCATTTGTCCTTGCTTGTTTCGGTGCCATTGCAGGAGGCGGTGTCTTCGGAGACCACTGCAGTCCTCTGAGTGACACTACAATTCTCTCCTCAATGGGAGCGGGAAGTGACCATATTGACCACATGAGCACACAGATTCCGTACGCAGTGACATGTGCGGCCGTCTCTGTTGTTCTCTACCTGGTGATTGGATTTGCAACAACCTGATTGCGGGTTTTGACTTCTGATGATAGGCTGAAAACACAGAAAACAAAGGAGCACTGATTATGAAAGAAAGAACATTCATTGCAATCAAACCGGATGCAGTCCAGAGAGGACTGATCGGAAAGATTATTACCAGAATTGAGGACAAAGGCTTCAAAATCACCGGTCTGAAGATGATTCAGGTAACTGAGGAGCTTGCCGCAAAGCACTATGCAGAGCATATAGGAAAGCCCTTCTATCCGGATCTTGTTAATTTCATAACCAGTGCCCCCGTTATTGCCATGGTTGTTGAAGGTGAGAACGCCGTAACTGCCATGCGCCAACTCATGGGAAAGACAAATCCCGCTAATGCGGAAGCCGGTTCAATTCGTGCAGACTTTTCTCAGGAAATGAGCTACAATTCAATCCATGGTTCGGACAGCCCCGAAAGCGCCGAACGTGAGATAGCAATCTATTTCAAGCCTCAGGAAATCTGCAGTTGGACAACCATGTTTGAGATTCTGAAGGCAAAACTTGAAGGTTGAAAAACCTTCACGGGGACGTAGCTCATCTGGTAGAGCGTCAGGTTCGCAATCTGAAAGTGGCGGGTTCGAGTCCCGTCGTCTCCAAACAAAACAGCCAAGAGGGTAGTGAGGCACGACTACAGCGATGCCTCATGGCCCCCTTGGCTGTTTTTTCTTTAAGCTGGCGGCCAGGACTCGAAATCTGATGTGTTTTCATCCTAAAACTGTGAAATACGTGAAATTGGGATTAAATTTCATCCCATTTGCTGTTTTTTTGTTGGAAAAGGATGAAATGTTCATCTGCTCTAGTCAGTTGCTTACAAATTATAAGCAGCTGAGAATGTCTGCAGCCGACGGCAAGGTTTACTCCACCGACTGTCCGAATCCTGAAGAATAACAATGCTTGCAGATATACTCCCCGGGAAACAAAGGTCTGACGTTCTGAACTGGCTTGGAGGCGGTAATAATCCATTGGATGAACAGAGCAAAAGAAAGGCTTATGAACTCTATGAGACGGGAATTATAAATGACATAGAGGTTGGCACAACAAAGGGTCTCTAGCAGATTCATGCATTCATATTCGACGGACTTTATGACTTTGCAGGACAGATAAGGGAAAAGAACATTTCAAAGAATGACTTTATGTTTGCCATTGCAAAGTTTTTGCCTGACATATTGAAGAAGATTGATGAAAAGTACATTGAAATGAATATTGCCCATCCGTTCATGGAAGGCAACGGAAGAGCAACAAGAATCTGGCTGGACCTTATTCTGAAAAAAAAACTGCAGAAGTGTGTTGACTGGTCAAAGATAGACAAGAAGAATTACATGAACGCCATGACGGAAAGCCCGTTTGACGACAGCAATATTACAGACCTTCTTTCAAAAGCACTGACATCTGATACAGAAAACAGAGAATTGATTATCAAAGGAATTGATTACTCCTATTACTATGAGGAAATTAAGTGAGAACATTTCCATACACAGGATTGGCAATTTAAAGATCAGGTATTATTCTGTTTCTCCAGTTTTTCCCTGAAATCCGGGGACAGGGTGTAGGATGTGCTCCTTCCTCCTGATTCCGAGCGTATTAGAATGCCTTTCTTCACAAGTTCGGCAAGATCCCTTGTGGCGGTGGCAACCGGACATTTCTCCATTGCCATCCACTTGCTGTTTGTCAGTTTGCCGAAGAATGAGCCGGAAACCAGTTTATAAAGCATATCCCTCTGGCGGCTGTTGAGGTCACGTACTGTTTCTGAGTTCATTAATGATATTGTGTTGATTGTGATTTTCAATCTCTCAAAAGCAGTTTTCAGGGCGCTGAGCGCATTATCAATGAACCACAATATCCATTCTGTTGCATCCATTGAGGAATTCTGGTTTGACAGCAGGTTGATGCTGCGGTAGTAGTTGCTTCTGTTGTTGCAAATTGCCTCTGACAGGCTCATGTAGTACAAAAGCGGACCGGGCTTGAACCTTGAAAGAATATAATCAGAGATGACTCTGGATATTCTCCCGTTTCCGTCTCCGAACGGGTGGATTGTGACAAACCAGAAAGAAGCTATTGCGCTTTTCACTATGGGGTTGCAGTTGCTTGTCTCAATCCAATTGAGCAGGGTGTTTACCTCATCTGCCACTCTTTGCGCAGGAACACCCTCAAATATAATCTGTTCAAATCCGAGCCTTCCTGAAACTACGTATACCGGACCTTTTCTGAAACAGCCTATGTCTTTGGGCTTTCCAAGTCCGCTCTGACTTTTCATGAGAAGAGAGTGCCATTCAAACAGACGTTCAACAGTAAGTGGATTATGTGTGTTGGTAACCGCATCCACCGTTACCTTTGAGACGGCTTCGGCGCCTGTATCCGTTTTTCCGCTATATGGAGACGCAAGACCAATTTGACGTGAAACTGAGTCAAGAACAGATTCCGCATGCAGTTCAATACCTTCTATTCTGCTGCTGTTCAAGGTCTCTTGGGACAGGGCTTTTGCGCTGATAATCTTCTGTGTTTGGGCATTCAGGGAAGAGAAGATGTAATCCATGACTGTGAGCATCATGTCAAATGACTTGCATCTCTCATCAACTCTTTTCTGATCATATATGAACTCAGGCCACGATTTACAGCTCCAGATATACATGCTTTCTCCTCTGCATTTGATTAGAATAACCTCTAGCGTGTATTATTCTAATCAAAGATGATTAGAATATCAATGAGGGGGCGTGTTTGACAGGTTGAAAAGCAATTCTTTAACCAATCGGTAAAAGTCTTTGCATATCAGAGTTGTTGTTATCTGCAATGAATTAAAGAATTACTTGTCTCTGTAATGAGAACCGCACTGAGCAATTTCTATTACTTCATCATTGATTCTGAAGACAATACGGTTTTTGTCGTCAATTCTAATACTCCAGAATCCGGAAAGAGCTCCCTTTAAAGGTTCGGGTTTACCTTCGCACTGGTATCCTTTGCGATCAATACTCTTGAGCAGACTGTTTATCTTTTTAATATACTTTTTGTCTTGCGTTTGCCAATACAGGTAGTCATCCCAGGCATCATCATGCCATTTTTTGTGCATTACTAGGCCTCAATCAGTTCATGTTCAGACATGTTAATACCGGCCTCAATGTCGGAGACTGCTTTCTTCAGCCGTTCAATGTTCCTGATGCTGTAAAACGGGTCTGCTGAAATCTCAAAGGGAATACGCCTTTCCTGAGTAACCTTTTTTGCAAACAGCGTGTATGCTGCAGATGGAGTAAGACCCATTTCCTTGCATGTTTTTTCCATGCTCACCTTAAGATCCGTGTCCATACGAAAATTAACCATTGCCTGTGCCATCCTTCTGTTCTCCCTTTCTGTTTTCTTTTCCCATATACAATATAAAACATCTGAATATAATTGTAAAGAGAATGAAAGCAACTAATATACATAGAGCTTTGAGTGTTTAAACGTTGCCAAGCAGATAAATGGTGTGTATTGTGAAAACAGGACCCGGGGCTGATTATAATCCGGTAGAGGAGGACAGAAAGTGAGCAGCATAAACGTAGTGCGCGGCAGTGTGGTTGAGATGAACACAGATGCCATAGTGAATGCGGCAAACAACACGTTACTCGGTGGCGGCGGGGTGGACGGAGCAATCCACAGGGCCGCAGGGCCTCTTCTGACGGAGGAGTGCTATGACCTGGGCGGTTGTGAAACGGGAGATGCCAAGATTACAAAGGGTTATGCTCTGAAGGCAAAACATGTAATCCACACGGTGGGGCCTGTCTATTCAGAATCAGAAAAAGAAAAGTGTGCCCGGCTTCTTGCCTCCTGCTATTCACGCAGTATGGACCTTGCCTATGAGAACAACTTGCATAGCATTGCTTTCTGCTGCATCTCAACCGGGGTGTACGGATACCCTCTTCAACAAGCCTCAGAGATAGCGGTGAAAACTGTAAAAGACTGGCTGAAGGTCCATGAAAACGCGGAAATTGATGTTTACTTCTGTTGTTACAATGACAGGGAGTATGCTGTTTACAGGGCAATCTGCCCTAAGGACGGAACAGTCTGATAAAGGCTTCAATCCAGAACTTTTCTCATCAGAACAAGTTCCTGCCATGAGCCCGAGCGGGATTTGAAGCCCCTTGGGTTGCGTCCGTATTCAATAAAACCTTCACTCTCGTACAACTTGAGTGCGCTTTTGTTGTCCGCCACCACATCCAGTTCAAGCTGAGAGTATCCGGCTTTACGGGCACACTCTATGCAGGCCTGAGTCATGGCCCGGCCTATGCCCAGACCCCAGTAGGCTTTCTCCACATGGATTCCGAAAACGGCGCGGTGCCGTGTCTTTTCCCTGTTTCTGACGCAGTCTACGCCGGCCATACCTGCAATCCTGCCGTCAACATCAGCAACTATAATGACTTCATCCGTGCTTTGTTGTTTGTCTTTAAGATAGGATCTTTCCTGCTCAACGGTTAATGTTATTTCATCCGGGTAGGTGAGCATGTTGTCGGTTTCTCCGTGACTCAGGATGAAGTTCTCAAGGGCGGCTTTGCCGTCCTCCTCGCATCCGTTTCTTATGATGCAGGTTTTTCCGTTTTTCAGAACAGTAGATTTGCAGTACTCCATGTAATTCAATAGTAGCACGATATCTGAACTTTTTTCAGGGAAACTGATAGACTGAAAATAAGGATCAAAAACCATGAACACAGATTTGAACATACAGGCCCTTGAAATTCTCTCACAATGGGACAGGACCCTTTACATAGACCTGACGGAACCAATCAGAAGGGGCATAGGCAAGGTCTTTTTTGCACGCACGGACGGAGTTCTTGTCTATGTGAACGGGGCATGGATGGTTGCCGCACAGTCAGCTGAAGCCGCGCATGAAATCATGCAGATTATCAACTCTGAGAGCCGTGACGGGGATGATGTGTGCGTTCATGGAAAAGAATGCCGTCAGTTGTTTGAGAACTTTGAAACAATCTCATGGTATTCATATCCCTGCTATGTGGGCGCTTATTTGACGGACACCGTGTTTGATGTTCCGTCGGAGCTTGAAATCAGGAGACTGGACAAAAACCATGCCGGCCTGGTAAGCAGGACATACACTGCAATCAGAGATTCCGAAAATGCTCTTGAGACAGCACAAAAGATGCTTGAAGGGATGGTTTTCGGAGGATTTCTGGACAATCAGTGTGTGGGATACATCGGCGTTCATTCCGAGGGGGCAATGGGCATGCTGGAAGTACTTCCCGAGTACAGGAATCGCGGTTTCGGAACCGCGTTGGAGATGTTTCTCATCAACCGTCTTGTTTCCATGGGAATGGTGCCGTTCTGTCATGTCTGGGACAACAATGCCGTTTCCCTGAAAATACAGAGAATGCTGGGATTGAAAATCTCGGATGACCTGGTCTACTGGGGAAAACTTTTGACTAACAGGAAATAAAAGTTTAGGATTTAGGTATTATGAACAATTACATTGAAGAACAGTTTTCACTGAAGGGACAACTGGCCTGGATTACGGGCGCAGTTTACGGAATTGGTTTTGCAATTGCCAGCGCTTATGCAAAGGCCGGTGCAAAGATTGCATTTAACTCCATTAACCAAGAACAGGTTGATATGGGATACGCAAACTACAAGGAAGCCGGAATCAAGGATGTCAAAGGCTATGTTTGCGATGTCACCAATGAGGAAGAGATTATCAGGACCGTAAAGCAGATTGAGAAGGACTTCGGACAGAAGATCAACATCCTGGTCAACAATGCAGGTATTATCAAGAGAATTCCCATGCTTGAGATGTCTGCAGCGGATTTCAGACAGGTTGTTGATGTTGACCTGAATGCTCCGTTCATCTGTGCCAAGGCTGTTCTGCCCGGAATGATTGAGATGGGTGCGGGTAAGATTATCAACATCTGCTCAATGATGAGTGAGCTTGGCCGTGAGACGGTAAGTGCTTATGCTGCCGCCAAGGGCGGACTGAAGATGCTGACACGCAACATCTGTTCCGAGTACGGTGAGCACAACATCCAGTGCAACGGCATAGGACCCGGATATATTGCCACACCGCAGACCGCACCTCTCAGAGAGCGCCAGGCTGACGGAAGCAGACATCCGTTTGACCAGTTCATTGTTGCCAAAACACCGGCTGCAAGATGGGGAGAGATTGAAGACCTTCAGGGCCCGGCTCTGTTCCTTGCCTCCAAGGCCAGTGACTTTGTCAACGGTCACATCCTTTATGTTGACGGCGGTATTCTTGCCTACATAGGCAAGCAGCCCCAGTAATTGAATTATTGATATTCAAGCCCCTTGCACGCCGTGCAGGGGGCTTATTTGATACTTTTGCTTATGACGGAAATTGAGAGAATAATTGCAAAACAGAGGACTTTCTTTGAAACCGGCACCACTTTGAACGTTCATTACAGGCATGCAATGCTTGCATGCTTTTCCAAGGTCATTGAGGACAGCATCAAAGACATTGACAGTGCCCTTTACAGTGACCTGCGCAAACATTCAATGGAAAGCCTTATGACTGAGACGGGCATGGTTCTGGATGAGCTTAAGTACGTTGCCTCACACCTGCATAAATGGGCGGAGGTCAGAAAGGTCCGCACTCCGTTGGCGCAGTTTCCGTCACGCAGTTTTGTTGTTCCGGAGCCCTACGGGACCGTTCTTATCATGTCTCCGTGGAACTACCCGTTCCAGCTCTCTCTTGAGCCGGTAATAGGGGCCGTTGCCGCGGGCAACACCGTGGTTGTAAAACCTTCCGCATATTCACCTGCAACCTCGCATCTGATTGCGGAGGTGGTTAAAAAGGCCTTTCCGGAGGAACTTGTTGCAGTTGTTGAAGGAGGACGGGAAGAGAATGCGGCGCTTCTGGAGCAGAAGTGGGACTACATCTTCTTTACCGGCAGTCCGGCCGTGGGAAAAATTGTTATGGAGAAGGCTGCGGCTCACCTTACCCCGGTGAGTCTTGAGCTTGGAGGAAAGAGTCCGGTAATCATAGACAAAAGCGCAAATATCAAGGTTGCGGCAAAGAGGGTGGCCTTCGGAAAGGTTCTGAATGCCGGTCAGACCTGTGTTGCCCCGGACTATGTTCTTATCCACAGGGATGTAAAGGAAGCTTTTGTTGAGAACTATCTCAAGGCGGTTGAAGAGTTTTTCCCCAACGGGTATGATTCAATGCCGGTTATTGTGAATAAAAAACACTTTGACAGGGTCTGTTCCCTTGTTGAAAAAACACTTGAGGGCGGTGCCAGGCTCAGAACCGTAAGGGGCTCGGACTGGCAGAGGGATGAAAAATCCCGTTTTGCGGAGCCTGCGGTGCTGACTGAGGTTACCTGGGACAGCGCAATAATGCAGGAGGAGATTTTTGGTCCCGTCCTGCCTGTTCTGGTCTTTGAGAAAGAGGACAGGACCCTTGAAGAGGTACGGCGCAGACCCAGGCCTCTTGCACTGTATCTGTTCACATCCGACAGGAAGTTCAGAAAGAAGGTCCTGGAAAGTGTGAGCTTCGGAGGCGGGTGCGTTAATGACACGATAATCCATCTGGCAACGCCCTACATGCCGTTCGGCGGGGTGGGGAACAGCGGAATGGGAAGTTATCACGGCAAGGCTAGCTTTGATACCTTCACGCACTACAAAAGCATTGTTTCCAAATCCTGTGCAATAGATCTGCCCATGAGGTATCATCCGTACACGGAGAGGAAACTTAAGACCATAAGGAAATTCATGGGGTGAGTTATGGAAGCCAACATTGTTGTAGTGGGTGCCTCCAACATAGACATCTGCGCAAAGAGCAGCGGCACGCTCAGAAGTTATGATTCAAACATAGGGGAGATTGAGTTTGCAATAGGCGGCGTGGGCCGCAACATTGCAGAGGATCTCAGCCTCTTCGGTGCGGACGTGAACCTCCTGACGGCAATAGGGGATGACAGCTTCGGCTCAGTAATTGCGGACAACGCCAGGGAGCAGGGCATGAGCCTACTTGCAGAACCGTTTCACGGAGAGAAGACCGGCGTTTATGTGAGCATTAATGACGGAGACGGCAGTTTTGTGGTGGGTATTAATGACATGGACATTACGTCCAGGATTACGCCCCAGGTCATAAAAGACAACATCAACATGCTTTATTTTGCAAATTACGTTGTTTTTGAGGCCAATCTGGAGAAGGCTGCCATTGATGAGATATGCAGCCATGACTACACCCTCATAGCAGACGCCGTGTCCACTTTCAAGTGCGGAAAACTTGCGGACGTGCTGGACAAGCTCTGGCTGCTGAAGGCCAATCTGGGAGAGGCACGCACCCTTGCCGGCAACGAGGACTACTCGGCTGAGCAGTGTATGAGGGCCCTCCTGGACAAGGGACTGGAGCAGGGGATAATAACCCTGGGCAGGGAAGGCGCCATGGGCTTTTGCAGGGACAAAAAAGGCATTCACACATGCTACGTCTCAAACCTTCCCAACACCAAGCCGTCCCAGAACACCAGCGGATGCGGAGACGCCCTTCTTGCGGGCTTCCTTATCGGACTGATCAGGGGCAGGAATCTCAGAGACGCCCTTGTAATGGGACAGGCGGCATCTTTCCTCAACTCACAGAGCTTTGCCTCCGTGAACAGGGATATGTCATACACAACACTCAAGGAGACAGTGGAGCGCTTCAACGCAGAAGCCGAGATAAAAGAGGAGGTTATCAGGTGAACCCGTTTCTGGATATAAAGGAAGAAGTAAAACAGGCACTTAAGGACAAAAGGCCCGTAGTGGCCCTTGAAAGCACAATAATCAGCCACGGAATGCCGTACCCGCGCAATGTGGAAACGGCTCTCATGGTTGAACAGACAATAAGGGACAACGGCGCCGTGCCGGCCACAATTGCCATAATAGGCGGAAGGCTGAAAGTAGGCCTTACGGCCGATGACCTTGAGTACTTCGGAAAGAAGGGTCCGGCAATTACAAAGGTCAGCCGCAGGGACATTCCCGTTGTAGTTGCAAAGCAGGAAGACGGCGCAACCACCGTTGCCGCCACAATGATTATTGCCGCCATGGCCGGAATCAAGGTTTTTGCAACCGGAGGAATAGGCGGAGTTCACAGGGGTGCAGAGAAGACAATGGACATCTCCGCAGACCTGGATGAATTTACAAAAACACCGGTTCTGGTGGTCTGTGCGGGCGCAAAGGCCATTCTGGACCTCAACCTCACCATGGAATATCTTGAAACAAAGGGAGTTCCCGTTTTTGCCTACGGCACGGACGAGCTTCCGGCTTTCTACACCCGCACAAGCGGAATAAAGGCACCCATGCGCGCAGACAGACCGGCAGAGATTGCAGAGGTCTGGAAGGCCCGCGAGGCTCTGGAAATGAATACCGGTTTTATTGTTGCAAACCCCATCCCGGTGGAATACTCCATGAGTCCGGAGCGCATTAACCGGGCAATTGAAGAGGCCCTCTTTGAGATGAACGGTCTTGGAATCCGCGGCAAGGAGACCACTCCCTACCTTCTGGACAAGGTTCAGAAGATTACCGGCGGTGACAGCCTGGAATCCAACATAAAGCTTGTTCTCAACAATGCAGCGCTTGCAGCCGCAATTGCAGCTGAGATTGAGAAATAAGGCATAATCCCTCATGGCAAGTACCTGTCCCAAGGCTCAATCCTGCGGCGGCTGCGACCTCAACGGAATCAAGTATTCCCAACAGCTTGAAATGAAGCAGGCCTGCGTGGAGGATCTGATAGGTCCGTTCTGCCCGGTGGCACCTATCTATGCCATGAATGACCCATTTCACTACCGCAACAAGATTCAGAGTGTGTTCGGCCTTTCAAGACGGGGAGAGATTGTAAGCGGAATCTACCGCAAAGGCACGCACCTCATTATTCCCGTGCGCTCCTGCATGATAGAAAACCGCACCGCGGATGAGATTCCTCAGAGCGTAAAAATGCTAGTCAAGAAGCTTGGAATGCAGATTTACAATGAGGACGCGTACACAGGCTTCCTGCGCCACGTCCTTATCCGCTACTCTGAATCCACTTCCCAGGCCATGGTTGTTCTTGTCTGCTCGGACTTCCGTTTCAGACAGGAAAAGGCCTTTGTCCGTGAGCTTTTATCCCTTCATCCGTGCATCCGCACCATCCTCCTGAACAGGAACACGGAGGACACCTCAATGGTCCTTTCAGATCTTCCTGAAAAGCTTGTCTGCGGAGACGGCTGTATTGAGGATGTTCTGTGCGGCCTTACTTTCCGCATAGGGCCCAAGAGTTTCTGGCAGGTCAACTCTGTCCAGGCTCAGAGAATGTTCAAAGCCGCCATGAAGATGGCCCGCTTTTCCGGCAAGGAAACTGTTATAGACGCCTACTGCGGCACCGGAACCATAGGGCTGATAGCCGCAGCCTCCGGGGCAGGGCGGGTCACAGGCATTGAGCTCAACCCCTCCGCAGTTGAAGATGCGCGCTTCAACGCACTTAAAAACAACATTTCCAATGCATCTTTTGTCTGCGGAGATGCCTCCGATATTCTCAAGGACATGGCGTCAAAGGGGCAGTCCTGTGATATTCTCTTCCTTGACCCTCCGCGCGCGGGCAGTACCGAGAAGTTTCTTGCCGCAGCCATGCGCATGGCCCCGCGCAGCATAATCTACATCTCCTGCAATCCGCAGACTCTTGCCAGAGATTTGCGCTACATCCACAGCCGCGGGGAATACAGGGCAGTGGGCGCCCAGCCGGTGGACATGTTTCCCCAGACTTCTCATGTTGAGACTGTGGTACTTCTTGAAAGAGTATCAGGCGTAGTATAAAAACGCCCGTTTTCATGCTTTTTTATCTTATTTTTAGCATATATTCCCCTCAAAACCGGGCTTTTTATACTACTCTCCATCGGTAAAGAACGGAAAGCTCAGA
>CAMZGJ010000006.1 GCA_947306375.1 uncultured Spirochaetales bacterium | reverse complement strand
TCAGAAGGGTCCCGTCATCCTCCTGTCCGGTCTTCTCCAGAACCTCTTTTCTTGCAGGAAGATAGTCATTGAGCATCTTCACTGCCCTTTCAGTGAGAAACACATATCTCTGCTTGTTGCCCTTTCCGGTTACCAGAACCCTTCTTCCCGGAATGTCCATGTCTGAAAGCTTCATGTCCGTAAGTTCGGAGAGTCTGCAGCCCGTGGAGTAGAACATGTTGAACATGGTCACCTCCATGAGGCGGTCATAGCTGTCGCACTTGCATCTGAGAATGCTGTTTATCTCATCTTCAGACAGCACAGTGGGAATCCTCTGTCCCTGCTTTGCCCTTCTTATCCTCTTGAAAGGCTGGACCTTGACTGTGCCGTCCTCACAGAGGCTGTGGAAGAAACTTCTGTTTGCGCTGAGAATTCTGTTAATTGTGGCCGGCTTGAGATGCTGCTCATAAAGTTCCACAGTAAAGGACCTTGCATCCTCGGGCGTAAGTTCCTCCAGGGTTACGGAGTGCCTTTCCATCCAGTTCTGAAACCTTCTCAGGTCATGCTCATACGCAACGGCCGTCTTTTCAGAATAGCCGCCCACCGTCCTGAGATAATCTATATATGAACTGATGTGTTCTTCCATCTCAATGAAAATATATCACACAGGGCGTATTATCTCATAGTAAGCATTGCCGAATCTTATTCCTTTCTCCTTCTCCCGGGACTCAACGACCTTTATTTCAGGAAAGTAAACCTCATCCAGAAGACGGCATCCGTCATCAAAAAGCCTCTGAGTGCCCCTCCTGTTAACCTTGTCCCCGAGGCCGCAGGCTGCAACAAAGACATCCTTTCCCATCTGAGTGGCCAGATCTGCGGTAATCAGGGCCCCGGATTTAAGCGGGGCCTGCACCACTGTGCAGAACTGCCCCATTGCGGCAAGTATCTGGTTTCTGTTTGGAAAGTTGTGCTTCAACGGCGGTGTTGCAGGGGCAAAGGGGCTTAAAACCAGTCCGCCCGCATGAAGAATCTGCTCTTTCAGATGATCCATATAATACGGATATACAACATCATGGCCGCAGGGAAGAACTGTAACCATGTTTCCGCAGCCTCCCCTTAAAGCCCCGTTCAGAAGGGCCTGGTCGCACCCCTCCGCATTGCCGGTTATTAGAATTACTCCGTTGAGGTTCAATTCAAGTCCCAGCCTGAAAGATCCGGTAAGTCCGTACCAGTCAGTCCTTCTGGTTCCCACGGCAGTCATCCTTATGCCTGCAGACGGCATTGTTCCCTCTGCAAAGAGAAAATACGGCAGATTCCTCTCAAGGCCGGTGAAGTCCGGAAAGTCCCTTGTTCCGTAGGAGATTACCATCCTCTTTCCGTCTTTCTCCAGCCATCTGAGAACCTGGGTCGCCTCCTGGGAATGGTTGCATTTGAATATGCGTCTGAAATCCTCAATGCCCATGTCTGAGAGCATGAGATCATGTCTTTTCTGCAGACTCAGATAGTCTGCAAAACCTATTTCAAGTGTTCTGGGGTTGATATCAGGCATTTTATCCTCCTATATAGTTATGGGAGGAAACCCTCATTTTCATACCCCAGTTTTATTAAGTTATTCTCCGTCCGGATGGAATTTTCTGAAGGCGTTGAGAAGATCGTCAGTATTGACGTGGGTGTAGATTTCAGTGGTTCTTATGTCGCTGTGGCCCAGAAACTCCTGTACGGACCTCAGATCCGCACCGTTTTTAAGAAGCTGGGTTGCAAAGCTGTGCCTCAGGGTATGAACCTTGAGTTCAAGGCCGCAGAGCCCTGCATAGTACTTGAGCCTTACCCAGACTTCCTGCCTTGTAATGACCCTGCCCTGTTTTGAGATGAACATGTAACGGCTCTTCTTTTTTCCCAGAAGCTCATTTCTGGCCCCGGTTATATAGTTGTCCAGAGCCTGGGCAGCATAGTCTCCCACGGGGACCATTCTCTGCTTGTCACCTTTTCCGGTAACAGTTATGCGTCTTTCACGGTTGTAGTAGTCCGTCATCTTTATGTTGCAGCACTCGCTAACCCTGAGACCGCAGGAGTAGATGAGTTCAAACAGAGCCCTGTCCCTCATCCCCAGCGCATCAGAGGTGTCAATTGCGTTGAGAAACTCATCCACACCCTCTGCATTCACCGTTACGGGCAGTTTTTTGGGCTTTCTGACCTTTCCTATCAGCTCTGTCGGGTCATCCTTTCTCAGGCCTTCCTTGTTCAGAAAGTCATAGAACAGCCTGAGAGCCGTTATTACCCTGCTGTTTGTGGAAGGTCCCAGGTTCCTTTCCCTGGCGTTTGCTATGAGATAATCCCTTATGTCCTGGGTGTCTGTCTCCAGATAATTGAGATTGTGTGACTCAAGATATGAAAAAAAACATGCTATCTCGCGGCTGTAGATTTCTCTTGTAGCCTGAGAAGCATGTCTTTCTGTAAGCAGATTCTCAGAAAAGACTTCTGCTATGTTGTTATTTGTCATCTTCCCTCTTGTATCTGAGGATGGCGGGGAACGAGTAATCTGCAGATGAGGGGTCAGAATCCTGTCTTCTGCCTATCTGCTGCTGCAGATCCTGCCAGCGGTTGATTGAGATAACCTGTTCACCGGGCTTTTCCTGGGGAGCATCGTCCGCCCGGGCGGCTTCCGTGGCCGGGGACGCTGACTCACTCTTGAACGTGAAGGGCTGGTCAAATCTCTTGCGCGGTTTCTCAAACTCAGGCATATCCACCGTTACGGAGTCCTGCTTGAAGCCTGTGGCAACAACGGTAACCTTGACCTTGTCTCCCATATCCGCATCGTAGGCCTGACCTGCTATGATGAGGGCTCCCTCGTCACAGTTCTCGGTAATCAGCTCAACAACATCCTGGTACTCGCTCAGAAGCAGTCCGTCTCCTGCCGTCAGGTTGACAAGAACGCTCTTTGCACCGTCTATTCTTGCATTTTCAAGCAGCGGATTGTTGATTGCCTGTCTTGCGGCATCCACCGCCCTGTTTGCGCCTTCTCCTATACCTATGCCCATAATTGCATCGCCCTTGCCCTTCATGACAGTGCGTACGTCTGCAAAGTCAATGTTGATTTCTCCGGGCTCGGTAATCAGCTCAGAAATACCCTGAACACCCTGTCTGAGAACGTCATCGGCCATCAGGAAGGCCTGCTTTATGGGTGTGTTGTTTTCGGAGACCTTGAGCAGATACTGGTTGGGAATGAGAATGAGGGTGTCTACCTGCTTTCTCAGCTTCTCAATACCGGCTGTGGCAAATTCAAGTTTCTTCCTGCCCTCAAAGGCAAACGGAGTGGTAACCACGGCTACGGTGAGAATGTCCTCACCCTTTGCAATCTCAGCAACTATGGGAGCGGCTCCGGTGCCGGTTCCGCCGCCCATTCCGGCAGTGATGAAGACCATGTCGGTTCCCTCAAGAAGCTTTCTGATTTCCTCCCTGCTCTCCTCGGCGGCCTTTTCACCCATCTCGGGCATTCCGCCGGCTCCCAGTCCGCCCGTAAGCTCCTTGCCTATGGGAAGGCGGATCTGGGCGTTTGAACGCTGAAGCGCCTGCACATCTGTATTGAGAGCACAGAAGGTAACCTTCTTGAGTCCGCTTGATATCATTCTGTTAACCGCATTCCCGCCGGCTCCGCCTACGCCGATAACCTTAATCTCGGTAGGCTGCGCCTGTTCGTCATGCAGCAGATCTTCTATCATTCCAAAGTCCATAACGTGACCTCTCTCCCTTTGTTATACAACCGTCTTGAAAAAATTTGACAGCTTGCTGAACAAGCCCTGCTTCTTCACCGGCCTCATGCCCGATGTATTGCGGTTCCCCTTTGAATTTGTGTTTCTTCTGGCCTCTGTCTTGAGCAATCCCAGGACGGTTGTGTACTTGGGATTGATGTAAGACCTGTCAAGGCCGGGAAGAGCCTCCGGAAAACCGATTCTGGCCTGCATCCTGAATATCTCGGTTGCAAGGTCAGTGACGCCGGAAAGAAGCGATCCGCCGCCAACCAGGACAACACCGCCTCCGAAGGAACCTCTTATGTGTCTGTCCTCAAGGTCCTTCTTGAGCAGTGAGAATATCTCCGCCATGCGCGGCTCAATTATCTTGCTAAGTTCCTTCTTGGGAATCTGTATTGAGGGCATTCCGCCCACCTGCGGAATCAGAATCTTGTCATCCGGTCTTACTGACGGGATGAAACAGCTTCCGAATTCACACTTTATCTGCTCGGCAATGCTCTTGGGCTTGTTGAATATGTAAGCAATGTCATTTGTGACGCTGGCTCCGCCAAGATCTATTCCTCCCACGTACTGGGGAGAGCCGTTCTGGTAGGCAATCATGTTGGTTATGTTGCTGCCTATGTTGATGAGAATTACACCCATCTCCTTCTCATCCTGGCTCAGGACAATGTCGGCATCCGCAAGCTGCTGGAGAACAAGTCTTGAATTTGCTATTCCGGCCCTCTGAATGCACTTTCTGGTGTTCAGGCTGTTCTGCTGTGAGGCAGTGACAACAAGCGCCCTGCTCTCAAGACGGTGGCCGGTCATTGCAAGCGGATCCTTGATTCCCGTCTTGCCGTCAACGGAGAAATCCTGGACAAGCGTATGCAGAATGGCTCTGTCCGCACCCAGCTCCATGGTTCTTGCCACTTCCAGGGAACGGTAGATATCGGAATTGGTAATCTCAAGGCCCTTTGTGTTTATGCCGGCAACTCCGGAGCTCTGGATGCCCTTGACCGTTGATCCGCCAATGCCAGTGATTATGCTCTGAACCTCGGCACCTGCCTGAAGCTCAGCTTCCTGGATAACGGATGTGATTGCCTTGAGTGTTTGTTCGGGATTGACGATAATGCCGTTGTGCACGCCGTTGCTGGGGCATTCACAGATGCTGTCAACCATGAGTTTGCCATCTTTGGAAAGGGAGCCTATCACAGCCCTGACCCAGGCTGATCCTATGTCCAACCCCATCAAAATCCTTTCAGATGCCACAGTCTTACGTCTCCCTATGCTTCACTAACTTGTACGCATGGACATCATACCATCCGCCGCCGTCAATCTGTTCAAGCACTTCCTCCAGCCGTTCATAGGTTATGGGGTCTTCGATAAACAGTTCTGCGTTGAGGGATGGAATGGTCATGACCACGCGACCGAACCTGTTACTGTTATTATTAACGTATTTTATATCACTTATCAAGGCTTTTGGAGGTATTCGGCCAACCAGGCTGACCATCTGGGCAAAGCCTTCCTCCATACCCCACTTTGCAGTGAACCTTGCATAGGAATCGCTTATTTCAACAACCGGAAGCTGACTGTAGAGTTTGAACAGCTCCTCTGATACCTCGGAGAATTTACCCTCAGCCGCACAGTAGAACGAGGCCCCGGTGACAAACCTCACCGTGTATGGCTCAAATTCCACAAAAACACGCAGTTCTGATGGATAATATTTCTCTATACTGGCAGAAGATACTCCCTCACACTTCTCAAGGTTTTTCTTAAGTTTCCCGGTGTTGAAAGAGAACAGGTTTCTTCCGGTCAGTCCGGTTATCTGTCTCTGGACCTGAACCGGAACACCGGAGACCGTTCCGTTGTGGCTGAACTGCACTTCTTTGATGTCAAAAAAACTGAGATTGCTCACTGCTGCCGCAAGAGCTCCGACAAGAATGAGAACAAACAGAATGAGGAAAACAAGTTTAATTCTCTTCTTTCTCATCATAACCGGTTATTCCCTCCACCGCATTTTCCGCATTTACTCCGCCGTCAACGGATACAATCACATCCGTTGATGAGGACTCCGGCAGAAATCCCCTCTTCAGACATCTGAGCAGAAGGGCACACTCCAGAATCACTACGGCAATATTCGAGCCTACCGAGAAAAAAGGCAACGAGATTACGGATGTGGGAATTATACCGAGAACAGAGCAGACATTTACCAGAAACTGCCAGACAAGAATTGTTGTCAGACCTGCTGAAAGATTTGAATAATGCAGGTTTGTGTTACGTGAATAATATGAGCATCTGTATCCGCAGTAAGCTATTATCAGGAAAAGAATAAATATTGCAACAATTCCGGCGAATCCAAGCTCTTCCACAATATTGCAGAGGATGTAGTAAGATGAAATATCCTCAATTCCCTGAAGCTTGAAAACACCCATTCCCAGTCCCTTTCCGAACCATCCTCCGCTGGCTATGCTCTGCTGTCTCAGAAGCACCTGAGCAGCCTGCTCCGCCGAATCCAGTCCGGGGACAAAATAGTTGAGGATGAAACTGACCTTCTGACGGTCCGTGATAATCCAGCAGATTGCCGGAACCGCCGAGTACAGGAACAGAAGTATTACTCCACCGAGACACACTCCTCCCACGGCAAACATGACTATTACCATTCCCAGAAACAGTACAAGATACATAATGTTCTGCTGCACCGCAGTGAGAAACACGAATATGACTGAGAACAACATTGGAAAAACAAGTTCACGCAATCTGGAAAGATGGTTTCCCCTGTTTGCAAAGTACAGAGAAAGAGACATGACAATGGACAGAACCATAAGAGCAAAAATGCTTTCATATGTCATGTAACTGTTTTTAAGAAAAATATTTACAATTTGGGCTGCAAGACTGCTGAACATTACAACAGGGGTAAGCAGTCTGAACAATGCGTCCGGTATGAAATATGCAATAAGGCCGGTCACCAGACCAACTGCAGCAAAGATAATCTGCCTTGTGAGATAGTAGTAATGTGATCTTCCCTCGGCAAGGGCTGACGGATATGAGGCCGAATATGCACAGACCAGTCCCAACACAAACAGAATCAGACATGAAGCCGTCAGCAGGACGGTCAGGTGTCTGATTCTGAATGCAGAACCGTATGTTGAAGTGTTTTCAAGGGATTCCCCCATGAAATTCCAGTCGTCATATCTCGGTCTGGCCACGTTCTATCCTCCGTGATTTATTTTGCAATAAATCAGAACGCAAGTGCAACCGTTGAACTGTTTGAAATCTGAGTGAAGTTGATATTCTGTCTTACAGCTTCCGCAATAAGGTATTCAGGAGTTGTGTGGTGGGCAATATCGGCCTCAAGAGCCATCTTTATACCCTCAAAAGCAGATATATCAGAACGAACGGAACCTATGCTGCTTACAAGAGCCGCATTTACCGCACTCTGCCATACTGGAACCACAAGACAGATTCCGACAAGCACGGCCGCCGCAAATATCAAAAACAATTTACCTTTAATTCTGCTTTCAGTGTTCATACCCCTCTCCTCTCTGCAACCCTGAACTTTGCGCTCCTGCTCGGAGCATTTTCCTTGCATTCCTCTTCAGTTGGAACAACAGGTTTTCTGGTAATAATCTCCAGTTCATCCTTGTGTTCTCTGAAGAACCACTTGACCGGCCTGTCCTCCAGCGAATGGAAGGTTATTACTCCCACTCTTCCGCCGGGTCTCAGGGCCTTTACGGCTCCCTCCAAAGCTCTTTGGATTCTGTCCAACTCTCCGTTGACCTCAATCCTTATTGCCTGGAAGGTCTTTGTAGCCGGATGGAACCTCAGATGCCTGTATTCCTGCGGAACAGACCTGTAGATTACATCCGCCAGCCTGTCTGTAGTTTCTATCTTCTTCTCCTGCCTTGCATTGCAGATTGCAGAAGCTATACGTCTGGAGTATCTCTCCTCTCCGTATCTGAAGATAATGTCTGCAAGCTCCTTCTCCGGGTAGGTGTTAACCACATCCCAGGCTGAAAGGCCTGCGTTCTCATCCAGTCTCATGTCCAGTTCCTCGGACTTCCTGAGACTGAATCCTCTTTTTGACTCCTCATAATGGAATACGCTTATTCCGAGGTCAAAAAGCACTATATCCACCTCCGGTCCGCTGTAGTTTTTCCAGAACTCATCGAACCAGACATGTTTCGGTTCAAACCTGTCTCCAAAAGGAGCAAGTCTTGTTTTTGCCTTTTCCTGAATGGAAGCGTCACAATCAAGTCCTATGACCTTAAGTGCCGGATACTTCTCCAGAAAAAGCTTTGTATGGCCTCCCTCACCGGTGGTGCAGTCAACCATAAGGGCGTTTTCCCTTTTGGGAACCAGATACGTCAGCACTTCGTTCGGCATTACGGGATTGTGGACAAATTCCATATCACATCCTTTGTTCACTGAGGGCGTTACCTGCCTCTCCGACCTGCGTTCTGTATTCCTCCATAAGCCTGTCATAAGCGGCAGCGCTTATTATCTCAACATGATTTCTGGATCCCAGAATCACACATTCCGTTTTGGGCTCAAGTCCGGCATACTCTCTCAAAACCTGGGGAATCGAAAGTCTTCCGGTCTTGTCAAGTTCTGCATCCCTTGCAGGAGCTATTACCGTCAGATCAAGAACTCTTGAGTGTTTGTTGAACATTGCAAGAGGTCCGTAGTTTACCGCAGCATCCAGTTCCTGAAAGTCTGCCTTTGTAAACAGCCAGAGAGAATTGTCCGTTGACTTTGTGAGCATGAGTTCGCTGACGTTGCCGAGCTGCTCTCTGAGTCTCGGCGGGATCATGAGGCGTCCCTTCTCGTCAATCGTGTTCCGGTATTCACCGTTCATACCCAAACTCTCCCTGAAAGATTTACCACTTTTCCCTAGATTTTGAGTCTATATTGGGAAAATTTACCACTTTCTGACACTAATTTACCCTACGCTCCCACTTGTCCACAACCGGATATTTCACATATTTTGCTGTTTTTTTAAGAAAAAATGCCTGTTTCCCTTAACAGACATTGAGAAGTTAAGTGTTTGTTAAGGAAAAGTTTAATTTTTTCCACCTTCAAACCGTTCTCCCCCTGTTTTTACTACCTGCCCTTTCTCAGCCCGCACTACATAATTCACTTAAGCCAACTTATCCTAATGCTCCAACCAACACAGTTGAGTCTGCTGAGCCAAAACAACACCTCTATTTTGACCTGCTCAGTTATATGCGGTTTTCAAGGGACAGCCTTCCAAATAACTGCAAGCTTTGTTTCATATTAACAATTTACTACATAAGGAATTATTTTAATCAGGTTCTTAATTGTCCAACAAAACCGGTAAGAATAATACAACTTTTCAGCCATTATTCAGGGGGTATGAAAATGAGGATATCCGACATAAGTATCTGTAGAAGGAGAAATTCTATGGATATAGATTGTTTAGCAAGAAGATACACCGAGAAAAATCTGGGGACAATTCAGAATGTAGGAACATTCAGAAACGGAAATATAAAAACAAACTGCAGGTTCATGCACATTATTCAAAGAACAGCAAACAGCAGGGCAATCCTCCCGCAGTATGCCGGCAAGTATATCAATGTAATATCCTCATGCTGCAGTAAGTATGATGTTGTTCCGATCTGTAGTGTTGTAATGCCGTCCCACACACATGACATAATGTACTCGGACAGCGTTTACAATATTTCAAAATTAAGATCCAATGCCTGCAGGGTTATCAGCCAAAGCTACAGAACTGACAGCAAAAACAGGGGCTTTCTGGTTCCTGATCATCTGATGGAGAGAAGCCCAAGATATGTTGCAATAGAAAACCGGGCGCAACTTCTCCAAACTATGAAGTACATAAAGGATAACGACCTGTATCTCAGAAATGACGGAAATCGTTCTCCCTACTCCTGTTTTGACAAATGGGAGAAAAACTACTTCAAACCGTTCTGTCTGGAAATTCCTGAAAGCCTGTTTGAAATCTCAAGAGAAGAACTCGTAGCCCTTCTTCAGAAGCCGAAAGATGAAGTGGCCAGGTTTGCAGAAAGATTCCTGAAAGCAAAATATCTGGAGGAAGATAAAATAATCTTTTTCAAACACTGAGTGTTCATCATGGTTACTCTGTGTCGGTTGATTCATCTGACACAACTGTGTTGGTTGGTTTATATGACTTATTTGGATTGTGTAGGATTAACTGGACTGCAGTAATGGAAGAACGGAGGACCGTTATTACAACAGTCCTCCATTGAAACTGGTAAAGCTCGTCTCAGTAGCTGAACAGGACAAGGTCGTTGGTGCCGGCTGACATCTGAACGACCTGGGATTCATCATTTTTCTTCGACTCCTTATAAATGCAGCCGTAGATGTCTGAAAGCAGGATATTGTTGCCTTTCTTAGCCGGTATGGAAGAAGCGTAATGAACTCCTTCAGCGTCATAATAGGACATACCCAGGGCCTTTAACATGTAGCCTGTAAAAACGCTCAACTCATTTTCTTCGCCTGCATATGACAGCTGGAAATAAGTGCAGGCAGCAAGGACAAACACCTTTGAGGATTCTCTGACAGCTGCGTCGGAAAAAAGAATACTTACGGGATTTGAGCCGGTATAGTTGTTTACGTTGTATGTAACATTGTTCTGTCCAATCAGGGCTCCTGAAAAGCACAGATCTGCCAGAATAAGAACAGTTCCGGGCAGTTTATTTGCATCTTCCAACAGGTTGTCAAATGGCACGTATTCATTTCCATTTCCTACAATAAAACATGCATTATCATTGTTGGATTCATTATAATCCACTCTGCGTTTAACGCCGTTGTATCCGTGTGTACTCAAAAAAATGATGGTGATATCGTTTGATGACGCACTTGAATTGATTTCAGATAAGGCTTCAGTAATTTTATCAGCGGTAGTATCAGTTGTTCCTAAAAGCAGCCGGGAAACACCCAACGTCATACCTGACTCAAGAGCCCTCTTCGTAAAAACCTCAACTACAGCTTTTGCGTCATTTTCACAGGAATCCAAATGCTCTTCAGTACCCGGATTAAAATTGTCTCCAATAGAGAGGATGTGAAGCCTGCCCTTGTCTGAGACACTGTCGTTACAGGAAACAAGAACCAGCACAAGAACAAGGGCAGTCAGAATAACAGCAGTCTTTTTCATCTGGCACCTCCAATTTGAACATCAAGGGCTAGGTGAACGCCCAGACCGGATCTGAAAGTTACTCCGTCCTTGCGGAAGGCTGCGGTCACGGGGATGAAGACACCCACATTACCGCGGGAATTATCCACAATTGTGAATGAAGGCTGAAGCTCTGCCTCAATTGCGGCAAACTGGTCAACTCCCACAGGTCTGAGGGTGGCTACCATGAGGCGGCTGAACAGACCCAGGTTGAAAACCTTGGAGAACCGATAGGAAAAACCCAATCCGCCGCCAAGCTGGTAGTAAGCCTTCATTATGTTGTGACCGTGCACGTTGGACTTTGACACGTAGGCTGCACAAAAGCCGCCGCCGAAGTCAAATCTTCCCGCGGAGAAACGCACAAGATTCAAATCCAATGCTCCGAAGGCAGACGTGCGCAGAGTGCCGTTACCCTTCAGTTCCTCAACTGTGGGAAGGAAAAAGGCAAGACCGCCGGCAATATCAGTTGACGGAGACCATGAGAACGCAAACAATCCTGCAGAAATACAGAATACCAGAACAAGACAGACAACAATTCTCTTCATACAATTCCTATTACTTCAAACACTCGGGAATAATTCCCCTGTTTTCAAAAATTCTTCTCTTCTGGCTGTCAAGAATCTTCTTGCATATTCTTACAGACTGAGGAGTTACTTCAACAAGCTCATCTTCTTTGATAAAACCGATAGCCTGTTCAAGAGTCATTTTCTTAACCGGAGTGAGGCTTACCGCCTCATCATGGCCGGAAGCTCTGAGGTTTGTCAGTTTCTTTGTGCGGGTGGGATTGAGCAGGAGGTCTCCCTCTCTGTTTCTCTCACCTACAATCTCTCCCTCATAGACCGGATCTCCGGGGACAATGAAGAACCTTCCGCGGTCCTCAAGCTCCCAGATTCCGTATGCAACGGCCTCGCCTGCGCGGTCGCAGACAAGAGAACCGGAAGTTCTGTCGGGGAAATCGCCCTTGTAGGGCTCATAACCGTGGAGGGATGAGTTCATAATTCCGTATCCCCTGGTGTCTGTGAGGAACTGGTCGCGGTAACCTATAAGTCCGCGTGAAGGGATTATGAACTGCATCTTGACGCGGCCGTTTGCAAGGTAGTTGATGTTCTGCATGGCGGCCTTGCGCTGGGAAAGCTCCTGCATTATTGTGCCGGAGTACTCCTCCGGGCAGTCTATCAGAAGATCCTCTACGGGCTCTGTGAGCTTGCCGTTTTCATCCTTGCGGAAGATAATGCGCGGACGGCCTATACAAAGCTCAAAGCCCTCACGCCTCATCTGCTCCACAATAATGGCCATCTGGAACTCTCCGCGTCCCTTTACGGTGAATGTGTCGTCTCCGTTCTTCTCAATGCCTATTGAAACGTTGCGCAGAGCCTCCTTCTGAAGTCTGTCCCAGATTTTGGCAGAGGTAAGCTGTTTTCCCTCACGTCCCGCAAGAGGAGAAATGTTCTTTGAAAAGAGCATTGAGACGGTGGGTTCATCAACGTGAATTCTGGGAAGAGCCTTGATGTAATCCTTGTTGCAGATGGTATCACCTATTGACACATCCTCAATACCGGAAAGAACGGTAATGTCTCCGGGAGTGACCTCCGGAGCCTCGGTAAAGCGCGGTCCGTCATAAAGCTGAAGTCTGGTGACTCTGAGCGGGATATGCTTTCCCTCTGCGTTGATGCAGACCAGAGAAGTGTTTGGAGTTGCGCTTCCGTTTACAATCTTTCCTATTGCAAGTCTGCCCAGGTAGTCACTGTAGGACAGGTCTGAGACAAGCATCTGGAAGGGCTCCTCGTCGTCATAGGAGGGAGCCGGAATTTGCTCAAGAACTGCATCAAGAAGAGGATGAATGTTCTTTGCTTCCGGATCATTGAGTTTCCGGGAGCAGATTCCCTCCCTGCCGTTTGCATAGAAAACAGGCACCTCAAGAAAGCTCTCATCATCTGAAAGCTCAAGAAGAAGGTCATAAACCTCATTCAGAACCTCTTCAGGCCTTGCATCCTGCCTGTCTATTTTGTTGATTACAACAATTACGGCAAGGTTCTTCTCAAGAGCCTTCTGAAGAACAAATCTTGTCTGGGGAAGAGGACCCTCGGCGGCATCGCAGAGGAGGATAACTCCGTCCACCATGCTCAGTCCGCGCTCAACCTCTCCTCCGAAGTCCGCGTGACCCGGAGTGTCGATAATGTTGATCTTAACGCCCTTCCAGTTGATGGCGCAGTTCTTGGCGCTTATGGTAATTCCCCTCTCGCGCTCAATTGCACCGCTGTCCATTATTCTCTCTCCGTCTCCCTTTGAGAGAACGCCGCTCTGGCGGAAAAGAGCATCCACAAGAGTGGTCTTGCCGTGGTCAACGTGGGCTATGATAGCAATGTTTCTTATCTTTTCATTCTGTTTAATCATATAGTTCCGATCCAATTATCCAGCGCTTCAAAGGTCTGCTTCAAATCTCTGAAGACTACCGATGCGTTGGCATCCTGGTAAGTTGTCTGAGCATTGACAATAACGAGTTCCGCTCCCGATTGCAAGGCAATCTGCGGGAAAGATGCCGCAGGCTGTACAAGAAGTGAGGATCCAAGCACCAGACAGAGGTCCGTATGTGAGAAATCCCTGAATGCGGATTCAAGCACATTGGAGTCCAGAGACTCCTCATAGAAGATAATATCCGGCTTTATAACTCCGCCGCATGCACTGCAGTGCGGAACCTCTCCCCTGTGAACAACGGGCGCAATCTCCTCATATTTGTATTCCTTGCGGCATTTTGTGCAGTGGTGAAGACGCGGACTTCCGTGAACCTCATAAACATTTGTACTGCCTGCCCTGTGGTGGAGCATATCTATGTTCTGGGTGTAGATGCTGTCCAGCATGCCCTTTTTCTGCATGCGTGCCAGAACCTTGTGAACAATGTTGGGCTCATAATCCTCAAGCCTGTACCACACATCCTCAGCCCACTTGTAGAAAATGTCCGGACTCTTGCGGAAGAAAGTAAGGGAGATTATCTCCTCAACATCAAGGCCCATCCACGGGTCCGTGTAGACACCGTGCTTTCCCCTGAAGTCCGGAATGCCGCTGAGGGTGGAGACACCGGCACCGGTGAAAACCGTCATCCTGCGGCTCTTTGAGATAAGGTTCTTCAGTTTTTCAAACTTGGCGTCAAAAACAGACTTCTCTTCTGCATAACTGTCATTAAGAATACTGCTCATACCTGCTTCCCCACAAAAGTATTTCCAGTCAGCAAAAGGAACTGCACATTAACAATACTGCCCGGCGCAGGCTTCTCAGTGCCCTCTGCCGGAGTAAATGCCACCATCTCATTATGCTCGTTACGCCCCAGCATCTGGGACGGATTGTCACGGGACACGGAGAGCACAAGAACCTCCTGAACCATTCCGGTGCGCCCGGCTTTGATTTTGGCAGCCGCCTCCAGCTGGTGGTCAATGAGAATCTGCAGCCTCTTCTGCTTGTCTGACTCCGGCATCTGACCATCCATTGAGCACGCCCTTGTACCCTCCCTGGGGTTCCAGTAGTACATGTAGGCCTCAATGTAGCCCGCCATGTCCATGGCCGAAAGAGTCTGCCGGAACTCCTCCTCAGTCTCACCGGGGAAACCCACCATCACGTCAACGGCAAAAGTAATCTCCGGAATACGGCTCCTTATTCTGTCAATCAGGGCCAGATAAGACTCACGGGTATAACGGCGGTTCATGAGATTCAGAATCCTGGTGCTTCCGCTCTGCATGGGAATGTGAAGGTGCTTAGCCACCCTGCCCTCACGGGCGATAACCTCAATAAGCTCATCCGAGAAATCCTTGGGATGCGGGCTTTCAAAGCGCACCCATTTTATGTTGTTCAGGTGTCTGCAGACAGTGCTGAGAAGCTGCGGGAACGTAAGACCGTTGTAGTTGTAGGAGTTTACATTCTGTCCCAGAAGAGTAATCTCCCTGACTCCCTTTGACTCAAGAAAATCTATCTCCCTGAGAATCTGCTCAGGGTCCCTGCTCACCTCACGCCCCCTGACATATGGAACAATGCAGTAGGAGCAGAAGTTGTTGCACCCGTTCATAATGGGAACATAGGAGGAGAACTCCCCCTCATGCCAGTAGGTTTCGGAGAACTCATACTTTTCCGAGTTGCAGTTTTCTCCTCTTCTGACAATATCCAGAATCTTCATCTTGTCATTCACAGGAACAACATAATCTACCTGGGGAGCCTTCTTCTTAAGCTCTTCTCCCAGTCTGTCTGCCATGCAGCCCGTGACAACAAGAGTCATTTTTCTTTTCTTCTTTATGGGATTGTAGGAACCCAGACGGCCCCATATCCTGTTTTCCGCACTCTGTCTGACCGAGCAGGTGTTGATAACGGCAAGATCCGCATCCTCCTGTTTGTAACAGGCAGTCATGCCTGCTCCCTGAAGAATGGCTTCGAGGGAGTTTGATTCGGCACTGTTCATCTGACAGCCGTATGTTTCAATGTAATAGGTCTTCATAGGTCGCTGAACTCAATGCCCTCATGCATGCAGGCAGCCTCTACAGTGTTTTCCAACAGCATGGCTATGGTCATGGGTCCCACTCCGCCGGGAACCGGAGTAATGGCTCCTGCCTTGGGCTCAACGGCGTTGTAGTCAACATCGCCCACAAGGCGGAAACCGCTTTTCCTGCTGCTGTCAGGGATTCTGTTGATTCCCACATCAATGACCGTTGCCCCGTCCCTGACCATATCCGCAGTAATTGTGCCGGGTCTGCCTGTGGCGGCAATTACAATGTCTGCCCTCTTCACGTGGCCGGCAAGGTCCTTTGTGCGTGAGTTGCAGACCGTAACGGTTGCGTCCCTGCCCCTCTGCATGAAAAGGGCGGCAAGGGGTTTGCCCACAATGTTGCTTCTGCCCACAATGCAGACATCTGCAGACCAGGTTGAAATTCCGTACTCATCAAGAAGCCTCATTATGCCCTTGGGAGTGCACGGAACAAAGGTTTTCTCGCCAAGAAGGAGGCGCCCTATATTCTCCGGGCAGAAGCCGTCCACATCTTTGGCCGGGTCTATGGAGCGTGTTATCAGCTGTTCATCCAGGCCTTCGGGAAGAGGCAACTGGACAAGAATACCGTCCACTGAGG
>CAMZGJ010000005.1 GCA_947306375.1 uncultured Spirochaetales bacterium | reverse complement strand
ACGGGGAACTGTACCATTGCGGAAAAGAGTGCGTCCGAGACGGGATTTGCGCGGTAGACTGTTACGGCTATCATCAGGCTTGCGACTATGGTGGCCACAAAGCTTTCAAGCAGGTCGGAGCAGTTTCCGGCTATGTCGTTCACGTTGTCCCCTATGAAGTCCGCTATGACGGAGGGGCTTCTGGGGTCATCTTCAGGCATGTCGTGTCTGATTTTGGCCAGAATATCTGAGGATATGTCTGCGGCCTTGGTGTAGTTTCCGCCGGCCACGCGGTTGAACATGGCGGTGATTGAACAGCCCAGTGAATAGGTTGTTATTCGGGCAATTGAGGCGTTGCAGGTGTAAGCGGTGAGAAGGCCGTGACCGGCTGTTTCGGTATTCACGCCCTTGAAGATCTCCAGTATGACCAGAAGGCCCAGAAGACCCAGGGCCTGGACGGATATGCCGCTTATGGAGCCTCCGCACAGTGCAACCTTTACGGTCTGCCCTATGTTCTGCGTCTCTCTTGCCCTGTTGGCTGTCCGTACATTGGCATAGGTTGCGCTTTTCATGCCTATTATGCAGGCAAGGGAACTCATAAGGGCTCCTATGAGAAGCGTTATTCCGGATAGTTTTTCAACAAACAGGGAAAAGGCCAGGGCCAGGACTGCAACAACTACTGCAATGACCCTGAACTCGGTGACAAGGAAGGTTGAAGCGCCGTCTCTGATTATGGCGGACATCTGCTTCATCTCTTCGGTTCCTTCATCCATCTTCCTTATCCTTACGTAGTTAACCGCTACGTAAAGGAGGGAAAAGAATACAACAGCAAACGAAATAACCATTTCTGCCCCCTTTTGATTTCGGAGTGATAGGGATTCGAACCCTAGAACGCCACAGGGACGTTACCAGATTTCGAGTCTGGCTCCTTCGACCACTCGGACATCACTCCATGAATTGTTATTTCAGTTCCTATTTAAGTTCTTCCACGAACCAGTCTTTCAGGCCTGTTATCCTCCTTCTGAAAGATTCCTCTATGTCTACAGTATAGAACAGAACCTTGATTGTGGGTTTTCTGTCATACACCGTTGCAAGGCAGCTTACAAGCACCCCCTCCCGTGCCAGATGTGCGTCTATGAACATGGAAAGTTTTCCTTCCTCAACACAGGTCACGGGGCCGAACTTCATCTTTGTATGGTTTGTTATCTTAAGGAAAATCTCGCTGTCGGTACAGTTGTAATCAAGAACAAAGGTGTTTCCTCCGAACCTGTTGTCCTTCTGGTATGAGTACTCCGTGTAACTTGCCGGAAGCTCCGTGAACGAGGGATCCTCTATACGGGATTTGCTGTTGTCCGGGTCCGAGATGCAGTAGGAGTCCTCTATCAGGGTCTTGGGCTTGTAGCCGGCGGTGCGGGAAATGTAGGTTATTCCCTTCTGCTGTGAAACGGCGGAGATTATGTTCAAAAGCGCAAGCGTCTTCTCCCTGTCAGTCATGTCCTTCCAGTTCTCCGGATACGGAGCCAGGGCCACTATTCCCACGGTGAAGGAGTTCTCCTCTTCCGTGGCTTCCTGAGCCCTGTTGTAGATAAGGCTGCCCTGGGGAACAATATGGAGTATTCCGTCCGCTAGGGTTGAGTTGCTCAGGGTCTGGCCTTCTTTGAGAAGCTCTGCATAGTCCCCTGTCATGGGAAGGAGCTGTCTTACTGTTTGTGCGGCAAAAACGCTGCAGAGGGCAGTTATAACAAGGATTATTGTTGCAACGGCTTTTTTCATTTCTTATCTCCGGCAATCAGCAGATAGAAGCACAGGTACGCAATTCCGAGGAATACGGAACCTATGATATCCGTAGCCCAGTGTACTCCCGAAAGGGTGCGGGCCACAAGCAGGGCAAGAGCCAGAAGCCAGCAGATTATT
Source organism: uncultured Spirochaetales bacterium (assembly GCA_947306375.1). GTDB lineage: Bacteria > Spirochaetota > Spirochaetia > Sphaerochaetales > Sphaerochaetaceae > RUG14846. The sequence continues at coordinate 16,084 of CAMZGJ010000005.1, read as the reverse complement.
GATAAAAGTGTTGCAACTGCGGTGTTGTCTATCATCTTTCCCGCTCTGTCTGAGGCCGAGAGATAAACCGTTATTCCCAGAAGCACGTGAGAGGACGGGAAGGAAGGTGCAAGTTTGAGCCCCTCCTCAAAAACCGGCCTGTAGTTGACCACAAATACTTTGTCAAAGAACAGGTAGGTTGCAACTGTAAGAGCGTAGAGAATCCAGACTGCCCAGATTCCGCGGCTTATCCCTTTAAGTCCCTTCCTGCTTGTTATGAACTGGTAGATTCCCACAACCACAAAACAGATGCAGACCGCAAGGGCCAGCAGGCCGAGAATCTGGGAAATCTCATAGGCTGTGTCGTTTGACTTTATGAGCTTTCTTGCCCACTCGTTGAAGGAAGAGAGTCCCAGCTTGGGCTCTGCGGGGAACGGCGCCACACGGTGCACGTCCACCTTCAGAAGACAGAGCAGCAGAAATGCAAACAAAAGCAGGAATATAAGGCCTGTAATGATGGTTTTGGATGTATCTTTCTTCATTATCAACCTCTGTTTCTTTTCAGTACCTGACCCTTCCCCTGAGGGAACGCACAAGCGTGCTCCGGTCTGCAAATTCCAGGTCTCCCCCTATGGGAAGGCCCGCTGCAAGCCTGGAAAGGCTGAGTCCGGGATAGTCTTTAAGCATATGTCTTATATAAAGGGCAGTTGTGTCTCCCTCTTCGGTGGGGTTTGTTGCAATTATTATTTCAGAAAAATCCCCGCCCTCTATTCTCTTCACAAGGCCGGCAAAATCCAGGTCTTCCGGTCCCACGGAGTTGAGCGGATTGATTGCACCTCCCAGCACGTGGAAAAGGCCGTTGTAGGCTCCAGAATTCTGGATTGTTATCACGTCCTGGGGCTGCTCCACTATGCAGAGCACCGTTCTGTCCCTGCCGGGGTCCGTGCACACGGGACAGGGGTCCGTCTCGGTGTAAGAGCCGCAGATGCTGCAGGGTCTTACCTTGTCCTTAATCTCTGCTATGTTCTGAGCAAGAAGGGCGTTGTATTCCGACGGAGTGCGCACCAGATGAAACGCAATTCTTGCTGCGCTCTTGGGGCCCACGCCGGGGAGCTTGGAAAGTGTTTTTGCAAGGTTGTCAATTGCGGTCATACAGACAGTCCGTATCGGCCTCCAACCTGTCTCATCTCATCGGAAATCCGTTCTCTGACCAGCTCAAATGCATTATTTACTGCAGATGCCACCAGCACCTCAAGCATGGATTCCTGTCCTTCCTTCACTATGGAAGGGTCTATCTTTATGCTTTCAACCTTCAGATCTCCGGTTGCCACAACTTCTATCATGTTGCCCATGGCATAGCCGGTGCACTTTATCTGGGCAAGGCGGCCCTTGACTTCCTCCGCCTTGGCCTGCAGATTCTGGATATCCTTAAGCATTTCAAGAGGATTCATCATTTTATTTCCCTTCCTTCAAACGCGTAAATGAGGTCGGAGTAAAGGTCTGCCTTCTCAAGCCTTTCCTTCTGCTCCTCCTGTTTGCGCTCCTGCTCCGTCTGAATCTGAGCCTGTCTGGAGTCCTCAAGCTCCTCCGAGAAGGAGAATATTACCCGCAGGCCCGTACCCGTAACGCTGTGGATGCGGTTTGTCACGGCCTCCCTGTTTCTGAGGGCGGTGGTGTAGTAAAAACGGCTTCCGAACTGCAGCACAAGGCCTTCTTCGGTGTTTTCAACGTTCCCCACCCCGTCCGGAAGAACGCCCTGAAGCTCCTCCGCGGTCCAGAATCTCTCCTCCTGCACGGGCTCCGGCTCCGGTTGTTTCACGGGTTCGGGTACTGGCTCCGGCTCCGCAGGCGGAGCGATAATCTCAGCAGGCTCAGCTGGTTCAGCTGGCGCAACTGGCTCAGTTGGCGCTGCTGGCTCAACAGGAGCAACAGGCGCAACTGGCTCAGCTGGTGCGGGCTGGACGTCCGGTTCTTTCTCAAGGGCCGGGTTGAGAGGTGTTATCTGTCCGTTGATCAGATTGTTCTTCAGTCTGGCAAGCTGCTCTATGACCGAGGCGTTTGAGTATGTGTATCTGAGTCTGAACAGCCTGCTTACGGCAAGCTCCAGCTCAAAACGCGGGTTGATTGAATACCTGACGGACCTGTAGAGGTTGAGGAACATCTCCAGGGCTGCCTCAAACTGCTCTTCGGAGAAGGCGTTCAGAACGCTTTCTGGATAGGAGGAGATGCTGTTTCCCAGAATGTTCTGGTTGCGGATTCCCTCCTTTATGAACAGAAGATTCCTGAAGTAGTCCGTAAAGTCCTTGATGATATGCTCTACGCTCACACCGCCTGAAATAAGGTTCCTCAGGAGGCTTGCTGCTCCCTCACGGTCAGAGGCAAGAACGCATGTCATTATGTTGTTCAGGACGTCTGTTCCGGCAAGGCCAAGCTTGTCACGGATTACATCCATGGTTATGTGTCCGTCCGAGAAGGAGACAACCTGGTCAAACAGGGTGTAGGCGTCTCTCATGGAGCCGGTGGACTCCCTGGCAATCCAGAAAAGCGCTTCCTCGTCCGCTTGAATGCCGCTTTCCGTTGCAGCCTCACGCAGAAGACGGATTATAGTCTCCGTAGGGATGAGCTGGAAGTTGAACTGCTGGCAGCGGCTGCGCACTGTGGCCGGAACCTTCTGGGTTTCAGTGGTGGCAAATATGAAGACCACGTACTCCGGCGGCTCCTCAATGGTCTTTAAAAGAGCATTGAAGGCGCTCTGGGAGAGCATGTGCACCTCATCTATTATGTAGATTTTGTAGCGGGAGGACGTGGGAGGAAACAGAACCTCCTCCTTGATTGCACGCACGTCATTTACGCCGGTGTTGCTGGCGCCGTCTATCTCAATTACATCCAGACTGCTGCCAGCGGCAATGCCTCTGCAGTTGTCACAGACTCCGCAGGGCTCTGCGGTGGGTCCGTTGACGCAGTTAAGAGCCTTTGCCAGAAGCCTTGCACTGGATGTCTTTCCCACGCCCCGGGGGCCGCTGAAAAGATAGGCATGTGCAATCCTGCCCTGTGCAATTGAATTTTTCAGTGTTGAGACTACAAAGTCCTGTCCTTCAAGACTGTCAAAATTCTGAGGTCTTCTTCTGGTTGCAGTTACTTCAAAACTCATATGGAAATGATAACCGCTTTTGGCCTTTAGGTCTACTTTATACCGCGTAAACGGCAGATTTCCTCATAGGCCTGCTGTATCTCCACAAATTTCTTTGTGGCGTACTGTTTGAACTCATCTCCGGCGCCTTTTTTCTGGGCAACGGTGTCCGGATGGTACTCAAGAATAAGGCGCCTGTAGGCCTTCTTTATCTCCGCCTCGGTTGCATTCTCATCAAGGCCCAGAACGGCATAGGCGGAGGATGTGGTTTTTCCGTAGAGACCGTATTTGCGCCTGAGAGCCTCTATTACCTGGTCCGGGATTGAGAAGCGTCTTGCGGCGTAGGAAAGCATCTCCTCTTCCCTTTTGGAAATGCGGCCGTCCACGGCGGCAACGCTGTAGAACATGTCCATGACCAGCTGGAAGATTCCGGCGTTGCCGGCAAAGGCTGCGTAAAAGCGGTCCGCGTGGGTCTGGAAGGTATCGCCGCCGGAAAGGGCTGCATTGAACACGCTGCGGGCGTACTCGTAGCTTGTGCCGTCAAGTCTGAGGTCATAGACCATGAAGCGGTTTATCCTTTCGCGCGCTGCGTCCGAGAGGTTTCCGTCCGCCGTTGCCAGTTTGGCAAGCATGGAGAAGGTTCCGTCAAAGAAGGCGCGGTTGCCCGGGGTGTAGGCGCTGCTGCCGGCACTGCCGCGGAAGAGGTTTGTGAAGACCCTTACGGACAGTAAGAGAAGGAACAGAATAAAGAAGAAACCGCCGAAGCCGCCTCCTCCGAAGGGAAAAAAGAAAATCATCAGAGCTTGTCTATGAGCATGGAGCACTTGCCGCTGGGTATGGGAAGTGTCTTTTTCTTGTCCTCGTCTATTATCTCAATTGTGAAATAATAGAGCTTCTCACTTTCCAGCCTTATCTCCCAGCCGCGTGCGTTCTTGTTGCTTATGATGGTTATGAGGTTCCTCTTGAGGGAGAGCTTCTCAATGCCCATCTCCTCCAGGCTGGGAACGGTCCAGTAGACCGTCTTCCTGGGAAGAGAGACATCAAGGCCCACAACGTCCTCCACCATGAGGGCTATTGTGACCAGACAGACTTGCGGAAGGAACCTTCTGCGCGGGAAGTCCTGCCCCTCAACGGCGGCGGGAACGCCCTCTCTTGTGGGAAGATAAGCTTCCCAGACGTCTCCGGTTACGTTCTCATCCGGCTGGAGGGTGTCCAGCATGAAGTAGATGTGTCTTATGACGCACTCTCTTGCAAAAACGTACTCTCCGTACTTCTCAAGGCCCTTGACCACAATGTAGATGTTGGACGGAAGAACCGCGCCGCAGTAACCTTTTACGTTTTCAGAGAAACAGGGACTGTCCAGGCTTACGCTTGGGAACGGGTTCTCGGAGCCGAAGACTCCGGGGTCCTTGAGGTGGGCCACAAGGCTCATGGCCTTTTCATCATTGGGAATCTCTGCCAGCATGGTCCAGTATGAGGAGATGAGCTTGAGCGGAATGCGCTGCTCGTTCTCATCCAGGTCATAGTAGAAACCGGAATCGGGATCCCACATGAGGTTGTTCATCCTTGTCTTGAGTGCAAAGTAAAGCCTCTTGTACTTGAAGCTCAGCTCCTGGTCATTGAGGATGTCTCCTATATAAGAGAAGTAAAGAGCGTTCACCGCAACGGCCGCGTTGAAGTCCACGGGGTAGACGGTTCTCTCCCTGGGAATATTGCCGGAAAGACATGCCGGAACGGGAACTGAGAAGAGTCCGTTCTCTTTAATGAAGGATGTTCTGAGCCACTCGAAGTAATTCTCCAGGAAGGGCACAACCTCCTTGAGCCTCTTCTTGTTGCCAATCTTGTGGTAGAAGAAGTACTCCACGTAGGCAAGAAGAGGAAGGGAAAGACCTTCCGGGTTGTCCGGAGAAAGGACGCTCTGTCCGTTCTCAAGGCTGTATTCTGTTCTTATGGCTCCGCTCTCCTCCTGCTTTGAATAGAAAAAATCTATCTGCTCAAAAGGAGAGTACACCTGGTTGCTGTAGTTCAGAAAAAGAGATGAAAGACAGCAGTTGTAAAGATTTATGGTTTTCTGGTTTTCAGAGGAAACATAGTTCCCCTTTATGCCGTTTTCTTCCGTTCCGGGCTTCCAATGTTCCTCAATCCAGACCCATGAACGATCGTAGAGATCAACGAAGTCCCGGTCGTAGAAAAGTATTGAAGGTATCGGATCACGATTCAATTTGTTTGCCCCTTGTAAACCTGTCTTTTATTGACAATAATCAAATATCGATTCTTAGGTAGACTACAGTATAACACAAAATATTTCATGAGTGCACTTTATTTAAATATTTTTATTTTTCCGTGTTAAACTGACTTGGGAAATAATGAAACGGGGGTAGTATAATGGACACTTTAAATTATTTCAAACAGATATGCTCAATTCCCAGAGAGTCCGGAAATGAGGACGGAATAAGGAGCTTTCTCCTTTCCTGGGCAAAAGATAACAAATTTGACGCAATAACGGACAAAGCCGGAAACGTCATTGTCTACAGGGAAGCCACAAAGGGCTTTGAGAACGTTCCCCCGGTCTGCCTTCAGGGGCACATGGACATGGTCTGCGTCAAAAAACCGGGAAGCAGCCACAACTTTCTCACGGATCCCATTGAAACCGTTGAGAAGGACGGCTTTCTCTATGCAAAAGAAACAAGCCTGGGCGCCGACAACGGAATTGCCCTTGCAATGATAATGGCCCTGTTCACGGATCCGGAAGCACAGCACGGAAAACTTGAGGCGCTGTTCACCTTCTCCGAGGAGACGGGCATGTTCGGAGCCTTCGGGCTTGATGCGGATAAGATCCACAGCCGCAGGATGATAAATCTGGACAGCGAGGAGGAAGGCATTATCTACATAGGCTGTGCAGGCGGCACGGATGTGGAAGGCTCCTTCAGCGCAGAGCTTCAGAGCGTCCCGGAGGACTGGGAGCCGGTGTTCATAAAGGTGGGCGGCCTCAAAGGCGGTCACAGCGGCGGAGAGATCCACAGGCAAAGAGCAAACGCAATCAAGATTCTGAGCCTCATGCTCTGCGCCCTTGAAAAGGAAAACAGACCCTTCATGCTCAGCACGTTTGAGGGCGGAACAAGAAGAAACGTCATCCCCTCCGAGGCACACTGCGTCATCTGCCTCCCCTCCGCGTCCAAAAAGGCCTCCATGCACCTTATTCTCAACGCTTTTGAACGGGCAAAGGCACTTTACTCCGTTGAGGACCCCGGCATGGTCAATGACCACTACTGCTCACACCACAACGCCAGCCTGAAAAAGCCGGAGAAAGCCTTCTCCGCCGATGACTCAAAGAAGATTGCCCGTGCTCTGTTCTGCACTCCGCACGGCGTTGTCTCAGTGAGCAAGGCCGTTGAGGGAGTGGTTGAGACTTCCCAGAACCTTGCAATTGTCAGGACAAAGGACAACTGCCTGAACGTTGAGATAAGTGTCAGGAGCCTTGTTGAGTTTGCAAAGGCCGCCCAGGTTGAGAAGAATGAGTTTATTCTGCAGAGCTTCGGTTTTGAGACAAAAACCGGCGGCGATTATCCGTCGTGGGCTCCCGACAGGGAGTCCGCACTGTGCGCCTTCTGTGCAAAGGCCTGGAAGGATGTGACGGGGAAGGATGCCGTTATTACCTCTATCCACGCGGGTCTTGAGTGCGGCGTTATCAACAGCCGTATCCCGGGCATGGACAGCGTGTCCATAGGGCCGGACCTCTTTGACGTGCACTCCACCAACGAGCATCTGTCCCTGGCTTCCGCCGCAAGGATCTATGACTTTGTGAAACATCTTCTGTCAATAATCCGCTGAGTTGCCCTGTTGCCTCAGAGCAACTATAAAAGATATAGTTGACAGAGAAAACAACGGGGAGAAGGTCTTGAGAACCGAACATATTACAGACACACAGACAAAAATCACGCTGGACAACGGGGATGAGATTTACCTTGTAGGCACCGCCCACGTGTCACTGAACAGCGTTGAGGAGGTTGAACAGGTAATAGACACCGTTCAGCCGGACCGCGTGTGCCTTGAGCTGGACCGCGGACGCTTTGACAGCAAGACAAAGGCCAAAGACTACTCGGCCATGGACCTTAAAAAGGTGTTCAAGGAAGGAAAGGCCTTTCTGGTTCTTGCCAACACCGCCCTTGCCTCCTTCCAGAAGAAGATGGGGGTTCAGACTGGTTCCGCTCCCGGAGAGGAGATTCTCAGCGCCGGCAGGATTGCACAGGAAAGGGGCATTCCGTTCTCCCTCTGTGACAGGGACATTTCCGTTACATTCAAGCGCGCCTGGAGAAAGAGCTCCTTCATAAACAGGATGAAGCTTCTTGCCACCCTGCTCTCCGCCGTCTTTGACAGGGAGGAGTTCAAGCCTGAAGACCTTGAGGAGCTTAAAAAGAGCGACACCCTCCAGGAAATGATGAACAGCATGGCCAAGGAACTGCCCTCGGTCAAGGAAGTTCTTATAGATGAGAGAGACAGATACCTTGCCTCAAGCATTCTCAGCGCCCCGGGACACAAAAAGGTTGCCGTTGTGGGCGCAGGTCACGCCCCCGGCATTGTGAAGACCATTGAGAAACTTGAGAAGAAAGAGCTTTCCGCAGACATTGAGGACCTGAATACCGTACCGCCGGCTTCAAAGTGGGGCAAGGTTCTGACCTATGCTGTTCCCGTCCTCATTCTTGGCATTGTGGTATTCAGCTGCATCAACTACGGCTTCTCTCAGGGCGTGAGGGCCTTCCTCATCTGGGTGGGCGCAAATGCGGCCTGCACAACATTCTTTGCAATTCTTTCAAATGCACATCCGCTCAACTGGCTGGTCTGCGCCGTAATGGCACCCATATCCGTCATGTCCCCAATTCTGGGCATAGGCATTGTTTCCGCAATTGTGGAAAGTGACCTCAGAAAGCCCACGGTAAAGGATTTTGAAAACATGACGGATGACATTGCCCACTTCAGAATGTGGTATAAAAACAGAATCCTGCACGCCTTCATGCTGCTGTTCACAACAACGTTCGGAAGCATGCTGGGCACCGTTGCCCTCTTCCCCATTCTCCTGAAAGTTCTGAGTTAATTCCTTTTGGCAAAAGCCTGTGAGATACGCTCACATTTGTTAATAAGGAGTCCTGACTTACCCGTTTCCATGCCCTGGGGCACAATTGCGCCCTCAAAACCCATGTCAGCGGCAGCCTTGAGCCTGCGCTCTCCCGCACTCACCTTCCTGACCTCCCCCGCAAGGCTCAGCTCCCCGAAGCACACCGTACGGGCCGGCAGCCTCTCATTGTAGGAGGCAGACCAGAGGGCCATGGCAACCGCAAGCTCCACTGAAACGTCATTGACCTTAATGCCGCCTGCAACGTTGACATATATGTCCTTGTCCGAAAGAACCACGCCGGCATGGCGCTCCAGAATGGCTGCAATGCGCATAACGCGCGATGTATCTATGCGGTCGGAGTACACCCTGCTCATCCCCGTCTTTGCCCTTACCACCAGGGCCTGAATCTCCACCAGGAAGGTTCTGGAACCCTCAGAAACGGCAGTGTAGGCTATTCCCGGGGGCAGTTTGTCCTCCTGCCGCTCGGAGATGAAGAAAGATGACGGATCCTTCACCGGCTCAAGACCGGTTTCCGTCATGCTGAAAATACCTATCTCATCCACGGATCCGAAGCGGTTCTTAACTGCGCGGATTATACGCACGTTTGCAGAGCCTTCCTCAAAATAGACCACCGTATCCACAATATGCTCAATGATTTTGGGGCCCGCAATGGAGCCCTCCTTGGTAACGTGGCCAATGAAGAAAACCGCCGTTCCGGCTGCCTTGCATGCGGAACTGAGCTCCATGCAGCAGTTTCTCATCTGCGTTACGGAACCCGAAACGGAGGTAAGCTCCTCGGATTCCAGGGTCTGCAGTGAGTCCACAACCAGCACCTGGGGCTTTTCAGTCTCAACCACATGGAGGATTGAGGAGAGTTTTGTTTCACAGAATATGTTTATCCTGTCCAGGTCCAGGCCAAGCCTTTTTGCCCTCTGGCGCACCTGGGAGGCGCTTTCCTCCCCTGAAACATAGATTACTCGGCTTCTGGTGTTGCAGTTGGCCGCAAGCTGGAGCATGAGGGTGGACTTTCCTATACCCGGCTCCCCTCCTATGAGAACCGAGGAGGAATTTACTATTCCGCCGCCCAGAACCCTGTCCAGCTCGCTTATTCCGCTTTCGAACCTGAATTCCTTTTCTTCCGGAATGCTGGAAAGAACAACGGATGAAGCGTTGCTCACATCAGCACTCTTTTTTGAACTCTTTTCAACCTTTTCCTCGGAAAAAGAGTTCCACTGACCGCATGCAGGACAGCGGCCCATCCACTTTGAGGTGAAATAGCCGCATTGAGTGCATACGAATCTGCTTGAGTCTTCCTTTGCCATAGTTTCCTTCTTCAGAAATCAAGAAGCTCTACATCAAATACAAGATAGGCGTTCGGCGGAATGACTCCCGGGTATCCGTGAACCCCATAACCCAGCTCAGGAGGAATGATGAGGGTTCTCTTCTCACCCCTGGTCATGGTGGCAAGAGCCTCGTTCCATCCCTCTATGACCTGTCCTATTTCAAATACCGCAGGTTCTCCTCTCCTTACGGATGAGTCAAATACCCTTCCGTCAAGAAGAGAGCCGGTATAATGCACCTTTACAGACTGTCCGAAGGCAGGGCTCTTCTTTCCGTCTCCCTCCTTCAGTACAACCCACCTCAGCCCGCTGGGGGACTTTCTTGCGGCAGGCCAGCGGTTGGCAATCTCCTCCTCAACCGCCTCAATCTCCTTTCTCCTGCGCTCCATGGCCCTTTTTGCAGAATCTTCTACCATCTGGGCAAAGATTTCTTTTGTGACCTTGAAGGCCTTTGCCTTCTCTCCCACAGCCTCAATTTTTATGCTGTTGATCTTATCATCCTGCTTTATGGAGTCAACAACGTCCTGGCCTTCTGCAACATGGCCGAAAACCGCGTGTTTTCCGTTGAGCCACGGGGTTTTTACGTGTGTTATGAAGAACTGGCTTCCGTTTGTGCCGGGACCGGCGTTGGCCATGCTCAGCACTCCGGGGCCGTCATGCTTCAAAGAATCGTCAAACTCGTCGGGGAAGGAATATCCGGGGCCGCCGGTACCGTTGCCCTTGGGGCAGCCGCCCTGAATCATGAAGTCATCTATGACGCGGTGGAACTTAAGTCCGTCATAGAAGGGTTTTCCGGGGTTCTGCAGGTTAAGCTCTCCGGTTGCAAGGCCCACAAAGTTGGCAACTGTCATGGGAACCTTCTCAAACTCAAGCTGAAGTACAATATTTCCTTTATTTGTATTGATTACGGCGTAAAGACCGTCCTTGTTTTTATAACTCATTCCTCATCTCCTCCGAAAAGACTCTCGCCCTTGCTCACAAGGCGGAAAATGCGCTCAAGCTCATCACTGCTGTTGTAGGGAATCTGGATCTTTCCCCTGTTGAGCTTACCCTTAACCTTTACGCGGCAGCCGGTTACGCTGAGAAACCTCTCCTCAACCATTCCTATCTCCGGGCTTACCTTCTTCTCAGGCTTTTCCTCTTCTCCCCTGTTGGGGTTTACGGCCCTTATGCCCCGGTTGAGGGCAGCAGCCGTTTCCTCAGCCTGACGCACGGAAAGCTGCTGTTTGAGAATCTTCTCAAAGAGAACCTCCCTGTCCACAGGGCTTTCAACGCTCAGAAGGGCCCGGGCATGACCTGCGCTTATTCTTCCGTCCTGCAGGGCTTCCAGCATTGTGGGCGGAAGGTTCAACAGCCTGAGGCTGTTTGTCACAGCCGGACGGCTCTTTCCAAGTCTTACAGCCAACTCCTCCTGCTTAATTCCTTGTGTAGCAATAAGATACTGGCAAGCCTTAGCCTCTTCCACAGGGTTCAGGTTCTCCCTCTGGATGTTCTCTATGAGGGCTACCTCAACTCTCTGGAGAGCTGTGAAGTTACGAACAAGACAGGGCACCGTTGTAAGGCCTGCCATCTTTGCGGCCCTGTATCTTCTTTCTCCGGCAACTATAACATAGGAGCGTTCTGCAATTTCCTCAACAATAAGAGGTTGGATAATTCCCTGAACCTCTATGCTTCCTGCAAGTTCTGCAAGCGCATCCGGATCAAAATACTTTCTGGGCTGGTTGGGATTGGGTTTGATTCTGGAAATATCTATTTCCTGGACCTTTGCACCGGCCTCAGCAAGTTTTTCCACCTCATAAGCGGTGTTGTCATAATCATTTATCAGGGAGGTTATACCCCTTCCAAGTCCTTTTTTATTTCCTATCGGCACGTTCAAGCACCTCCATTGTAAGTTGTCTGTATGCTCTTGCACCCGTACAGCTGTTGTCATATGCGTTTATGGGCAGTCCGTGGGACGGAGCCTCACAAACACGCACATTGCGCGGAATCTTTGTCCTGAATACAAGATCATGGAAATAATTTGTAATATCCTCAACTATTTCATTGCTGATGTTTGCCCTTCTGCTGTACATGGTGAAAACAATTCCCATTACCTCAAGGCCGGGGTTTATGTTCTTTTTAACACCGTTGATTGTCTTGAGCAGCAAGGCAAGCCCTTCCATGGCCAAAAACTCACATTGCATAGGGATAATAACACTATCTGCAAAGGCCAGAGCATTCATAGTCACTAAATCAAGTGCCGGAGGGCAGTCTGCAAAGATAAAATCATACTTATCCTCGGCTGCCAGAAGAGCCCCTTTGAGGAAGTATTCTCTGTTTGGCTCATCTACAAGCTCAACATCTACGCCTGCCATGTTCACTCCGCCGGAGAGACAGTAAAGATTCTCCACGGGAGTGGTCTGAGCACAGTCAATTGAGGCTTCTCCTGCAAGAACCTCATAAATTCCGGGTTTAGAATTGTCTGCTGAAACTGCGGTTCCCATGTTTCCCTGGGAATCCAGATCAACAAGAAGAACCTTGTAACCCATTTCCGCCAAAACAGAACCCACATTGACGGCAGTAGTGGTCTTGCCAACACCGCCCTTCTGATTCAGAAAAATAATCTTCTTAGCGCGCATACACTAATAATAGTGTATCCCGGCCTGATTGTCACTTGCAAAGCATAAAAATATTGACCATTTGAGGTTTGCTTTGTAAATTATCAGTAGGAGAAAACCATGGATCTTGAAAAGAAAGTAAAAGAATCAATAGAAATGATCAGACCGTCACTCCAGAATGACGGCGGAGACATTGAATTTGTAAAGATTGAGGACAATAAAGTCTATGTAAAACTTACCGGCGCCTGTGCAGGATGTGCAATGGCTGCCATGACCCTCAAGAACGGCGTTGAACGCATGCTGAAGTTCAATGTTGATGAAAAGCTTGAGGTTGTTAATCTCAACTTTGCAGAATAATTTTACGTTTCACGTGAAACATGCCCGGAGAACAATCCGGGCTTTTCTTTTGTCTGTACACACAGGCAGTGTCTCTGCCTTTCAGCAACACTAGCGAATATAATCCGTACTACAAATCGTCATTAAGCTGTTTATTCGTTTCACGTGAAACATAGATGATAACACTTGAACAACTCTTTTATCGTTTCACGTGAAACATAACAGCTCTAGGTTTTTGTATCATCTTTGTTTCATTTTTTGAATTATTCTAAAACAACATAAAATCTGCATTCCAGATAGCTGAAATGCAGATTATTATGCGTGTTTCTATGTATCAGTACAGATTGTAATGAGCTCTCAGTCTTCCTTTGTCTCGGAAGTACTTATCACCTGTTCAGTGGCTTCTTCGGCCTCTTCCTCGGTCTCCTGGTAGTCTGTCTTACAGATTGAAACAATGCTGTCATCCTCTGTTTTGAGCCTTACAACATTAACTCCGCCGGCGCCTCTGCCCTGTGTTGAGATTTCCTCAACGTGGGTTCTTATGGTAATTCCGTTCTTTGTAATACATACAATGTCGTTCTCATCATTTACGGACAGTGCTGCAACAATTGTGCTTGTTCTGTTGTCTATTCTGTAGATTGCCTGACCGCCCGTGCCTCTGTGGTGAGCCATGAAGTTGCCGTATTCAACCTGTTTGCCCTTGCCGTTCTCTGTTACCATGAGGATCTTTCTGTCTTCCTGGACTCTGAGAAGTCCGACAACCTCATCATTCTTTGCAAGGCTTATTCCTCTTACACCGTGTGCATTACGTCCCATGACACGCACTTCATCAACTGCAAACCTAAGACCCTTTCCGTTCTTTGTAACAATCATGGCGTGGTCATCTTCTCTTACAAAGATGCAGTGTGAAAGAACGTCTCCGTCATCAAGGAAGAGGGCTCTTACACCGTTTTTCCTTGCATTTACAAAGGCATTGAGCGGTACGCGCTTCACGGTTCCCATCTTGGTGCACATGAGAATGCATCTGTCCTCGCTGAACTCGGTAAAGTCTATTACTGTTGTAATGGACTCATTTTCCTCAAGTTTGGGAAGAACAGCCTTTATGCTTGTGCCCTTGCCGACCTTCTGGCCTTCCGGAATCTCCCATGTCTCAAGGACAAAGGCTCTGCCGCGGCTTGTGACAAACATAATATGGTCATGTGTATTTGCAGTAAAGAGATACTCTACAAAGTCCTCATCTCTGAGCGTAGCTCCCTTAACCCCCGTGCCGCCTCTTCCCTGGCTTCTGTATTCCTGTGCGGAAACACGTTTCACAAAGCCTCTGTGGGTTGCAACAACAACACATTCCTCCTTCTTTATGAAGTCCTTGTCCACAATTCCGGTTATCTCGCGGTCATCTATGTAGGTTCTTCTCTCATCTCCGAAGTCATTCTTCAGGGCAACAATCTCATCCCTTACAACGCCCAGCATCTTGAATTCATCTGCAAGAAGCTCTCTGTAGTAGGCAATTCTGGCCTCAAGTTCTGCAAGTTCATCCATAATCTCCTGGGTTTCCATGTGGCTCAGTCTTCCAAGTCTCATCTGGATTATTGAGTTTGCCTGGATCTCAGAGAGGAGGAAACGGGCCTGCAGCTTGAGACTTGCGGCCTCGTTGTTCTCAGCCTTCTTTATAATCTCTATGACCTCATCAATGTTCTCAAGACCAACCTTCAGACCAAGGAGGATGTGCTCTCTCTGCAGGGCCTTCTCAAGGTCAAACTTTGTGCGTCTTGTAACAACGTCCTTTCTGTGCTCCAGATAGTAGTAGAGCATTTCCTTGAGGTTCAGAAGCTTGGGTCTTCCGTTGACCAGAGCCAGGTTGTTGGCATTGAAGTTGGTCTCAAGGGCGGTGTACTTGAACAGGTGGTTCACAACAATATCCGGTGTTGCGTTTGCCTTCAGTTCAAGAACAAGCCTTATTCCCTCACGGTCGGATTCATCTCTCACAAGGGCAATGTCCTTGAGAACGTCTTCTTTTCTGAGCTCGTCTATGCGCTTGTGAAGCTCTGCCTTGTTGACCTGGTAGGGGAGTTCCGTGAAAACAATTGAGTCATGGTTCTTGTTCTCCTCAACGTGGTATCTGCCCCTCATTACAATCTTTCCGCGTCCGGTCTCAAAGGCTTCCTTTATTCCCTTTCTTCCGCAGATTATTGCGGCGGTAGGGAAGTCCGGTCCCTTAATGTAATTCATTAACTCGGAAATAGTTATCTCGGGATTGTCTATAAGGGCGCAAAGGGCGTCGCAGATTTCCGAGAGATTGTGCGGGGCCATGTTTGTGGCCATACCTACGGCAATTCCGCTTGAGCCGTTTGCAAGCATGAAAGGGAAGCCGGCGGGCAGGATTGACGGTTCCTGGAGGGAGTCGTCAAAGTTGTTCACAAAGTCCACCGTGTTCTTCTCAATATCGGAGAGCATCAGCTCTCCCATGCGGCTCATCTTGGCCTCAGTGTATCTGTATGCGGCAGCCGGGTCTCCGTCAATGGATCCGAAGTTTCCCTGGGGCTTGATTACCGGGTATCTGAGGGAGAAGTCCTGGGCAAGGCGGACCATTGCGTCGTAGACGGAAGCGTCTCCGTGCGGATGGTACTTGCCAAGCACGTCTCCTACTATTCTTGCGCTCTTCTTGAAACCGCCGGATGCCTTTATTCCCAGCTCATACATATCGTAGAGAATTCTTCTGTGAACAGGCTTAAGGCCGTCACGGACGTCGGGGAGGGCGCGGCTGACTATAACGGACATTGCATAGTCCAGGTAGGACTTGCGCATTTCCGAAGAGAGGTCAGAAACTATTACTCTGTCATTTTTGATGATTTCTTCTTCCATTTTCATCTCCGTCAGGCGTCTACATTGGCATAGACTGCGTTTTCTTCTATGAACTCACGCCTGGGTTCAACGTTCTCTCCCATGAGCATGGAGAACACGTTGTCAGCCTCTACCGCATCCGAAAGGCGGACACGGGTAATCAGCCTGCGTTCGGGGTCCATTGTGGTTTCCCACAGCTGTTCCGGGTTCATCTCACCAAGACCTTTGTAACGCTGCATCTTGTAGTTCTTGTCATCGTCCTTGAGGTTGTTCTCGGAAAGGATCTTCTCCCTCTCAGCATCATCATAGGCGTAGTATTCCCTGTTCTTGATGGTCAGCTTGTAGAGGGGAGGCATGGCAAAGTACACATAGCCGGCCTCAATCAGCGGCCTCATGTAGCGGAAGAAGAAGGTGAGAAGCAGCGTGCGGATGTGTGAGCCGTCAACATCGGCATCGGCCATTATTATCACTTTGTGATAGCGGACCTTGTCTATGTTGAAGGTGGGCCCTATGCCTGCGCCTATGGACGCAATTACCGGCTGAAGCTTGTCATTTCCTGCAACCTTGTCCTCCCTTGTCTTCTCAACGTTGAGCATCTTTCCCCAAAGAGAGAGAATGGCCTGCGTGCGTCTGTCTCTGCCCTGTTTGGCAGAGCCGCCTGCAGAATCTCCCTCCACAATGAAAATTTCGCGCAATGCCGGGTCTTTCTCACTGCAGTCGGCAAGTTTACCGGGGAGCGAGCCTCCCT
>CAMZGJ010000004.1 GCA_947306375.1 uncultured Spirochaetales bacterium | reverse complement strand
CAACTGCTCCCGAAACAGGACTTGACTGCAATGCAGATTCCCGCTTCAAATACACCGGCGGAACATTCATTGCGCTTGGCGGAGCACAGAGCACTGCACCCCTGGCTTCCGGGACAACAGCCTACACTGTAGCTGCAAGCGGTTTTTCTGCAGGAAAGACTTATGCTCTTGTCCAGAATGACACTGTTGTTCTTGCTTTTACGGTCCCCTCGGGCTATTCGTACGGAAACTGCGGCCTTCTTGGAGCAGACAGTCTTTCCCAGGGTTCTGCAATCCTGCTGACGGGCGTAGCTGCTTCCGGTAACAGCATCCTGAACGGCTCCGTTCTTTCCGGAAATGTAAGTGTAAGCGGCGGTACTGCAGTGAATGTAACTGTTGGAAATACCGCCTCCGGCGGATTCGGTGCAATGCCGGGTCAGGTGCCCGGAGGAACTCCCGGTCAGTTTCCGGGCTTTCCCGGCGGAAAGAGTTTCTGATAACTTTTAAATACATCTGGGCTGTAACAATAGGCGGTTTTCCGGCTCAAGGGTTACGGCCCTTTTTTTTGTTTACCGCTTCCCTCTCCACGTAACCCCTCTTCACTCTACGTGACCCTTCTTTACTCCACGTGACTCCTCCTGTTTGAACAAGATTAGAACAAAAAGGGGAATCAGGAAGACTTGTGAAGGGAGAAGCGCAGTGATGTAGACTCAGGAAGGGTCAGGAAGAGTGGCGTAGACTGGGAAGCGGTGAAGCTCCAAATATAAAGGGCTGAAACTATTGTCTATTTTATCAGTTTTTTGATGCAGCCCTTTGTTCAAATGCGGTGTTCATGGCTTAGGATTGGCTGATTGACTAGCATGTCCATTACAGATACATTTCTATCTATGGACAGAAATGCTTTGGATTTGCTTTTGAAGCAAATGGATACAGTTTTGGATGCACCGGATGAAGTGGTCTTTTCAGGGGAACTTGACAAGGCTCTGGTGATCAGACTGGATTCCGAGAGCACCGAACTGTTCAGTATTCCCGACAACTGGCTCAGGAGTTATGAATCCGGACCGGCACTGGCTGCCAGGCTCTGGTGTCATTTTGCCGGAAGCGAGGCAGACAGCCGTACAAGCTATGAGGCGGACAATCCGGTTGTGGTTACATCCGGAGCGCTGAGTGAAAGCAACATACCCATGAGCGGAAGCTGCACCATAGCATTCAGAAGTCCCCAGACAAAGGCCCTTTACTACAATGTAGGTTCAATGACGTTCGGAAAGAATCTGGCACGCTGCGGCTACAGGGCTCTTGTAATATGCGGAAGGCTCAGAAGAACAGGACATGTGGAGCTTTCTTCCTCAGAGGTTAACGTCAGGATATATGAGGGGCTGTGCAACCTCACGGTTTCTCAGGCTGTCAAAATGCTGGGAAATGACGGACTGTTCACAGGTCCCGCCGGAGAACAGCATGTAATATATGCAAGTGCAGTCTGTGACGGAAACACCACCGGACGAGGAGGCCTTGGCTACGTGCTGGGCATGAAGAACCTCAAGGCCGTGACCATTGTGACTGAGGAGAAGGAAGTTGAGATCCGGGAGAGACAGAGCGCACTTTCAGATTTAATCTCCAACAGCCGCTTTGTGGAAGGACTTAGAAAGTCCGGAAGCTCTCTCCTGCTCAAGACCGCCGCCAGCAAGGGAATTGTCCCGGTGGACAACTTCAGGTACAGAACCGATCCCAGACTGTTCTATCTTACATCAGATGAAGCGGACAGACGCTGGGGAAAGGACAGCATTACACAGTCCAACCTCAAGTTCATGTTCTCACGCGAGACTCCGGACGGAAAGAAGGTTCCCGGTTTTGAGGCAAACGTTATGCTTGGCTCCAACCTGGGCTGCTTTGATCCGGAAAGCGTGCTTCACAGGTACAACCTCTCACTTGATATGGGACTGGACTATGTTTCTCTGGGAAACATTCTGGGATGGTGCAAACAGGCTCAGGAGAACGGAATAAAGGTTCTGGACAGGGATGTGGACTTTACAGACAACAATGATGTTCTGCCCATAATAGAGGGAATAGGCACGGGACAGCTCAAGTATTCACTTCTTGCAGCCGGTGTGGATGAACTGGGAAAGGCCTACAGTGCACAGAAATACGCCTACAGCATCAACGGTCTGGAGTGCGGCCCCTATGACTACAGAGGCTCATTCTGTGAGGCTCTGAACCAGGGACTGGGAAACTGGTTCCCGGTTTATTTCGGCTTCAACTTTGATCTTGCATCAAGGGATTTTCCGTTCTGGGTCAGCCTGAATGAGGAACTGGTTCTGGGACTTGAGAGCCTGGGCATTTCCCCGTCACTGCTCATTCCGTTCATAATGGACATAAAGGGTTTCAAACTGAAGCTTATCTCATCCTCAAAGCGCATTGCCTCAAAGTATTTCATGCTCAACGAGATTTCAGATGAACTTGCGGCGTACAGCGGTCAGGTTGTGGACAAGGCATACATTGCAAGACACGGCAGAAGAGCAAGACGTCTTGTCAGGGAGATAAACGCCTTCCTCTCGGGCGGAAACAGAAGAGTCTATGTGCCGGATCATTTCTGCGTGGATCCCGAGAGCAACAGCACGGTCAGCTCAATAGTGCCCATGCACTCACTTGTTGAAGCTTACAACAAGATTTTCAATTATATCTGCGCTCTCCAGGACTCTGGTGTTAAATAAGACTGCATTATCCTGAAATTCAATTGTTGCGTAGGATGCCCCGCTGCGGCCTCTGGGCCTTGATGCGGAGCCCGGGTTCAGGTAAACCGTGTCTTTGCACTTTCTAAGGCTTGTTATATGGGTGTGGCCGGTAATCACAACATCATAGTGTCCGTATTCCGGCTCACTCAGAATATGGCCGTGGCTCATCCAGATATCCAGTCCTCCGAATGAGAGGCTTCTTTCTACGGGAGGGAAGGGCACGCCGTTTTCTTACCAGGACCACGGTCTGTCACAGTTTCCGCGTACGGGAATGAAGGTGTAGTTTCTGGTTCTGAGCTTTTCCGCAATGAAGTAGTTTTCTATTTCCAGGTCTCCTGCATACAGGAATGCCAGACAACCCTGAGCCGAGGCTCTTTCAGAAAGAATTTCAAATGCCCCTACGCCGCCGTGCACGTCCGAGGCCACTAGTAAGAAGTTGTTCATAATTGTTTTCAGTTAATAAGGATAATATTTTGAATTATGTTGGTAAAGAGCCGATATTACCTCTTGCTAACACTGTATGTAGAGTGTTATCCTAAATATGGAACCTATATAACTTTTTATATAAATTATATAAACCGGAGACCGACATGCCTGAAAAGAACCATTTCATCTGTTCCGACGGCCAGCAGCTGGCATATAACCTTTGGATGCCCGAGTCAGGCGACGGAATACGTTGTTTTCTCCAGATAATCCACGGCATGGCAGAGCACTCGGCAAGGTATGAGAGATTTGCAAAACACCTCAATGAGAGGGGTATTGCTGTCTTTGCACTGGACCTGAGGGGTCATGGGAAATCGGTCGGTCCCGACGGGACCAGGGGCTGGTTTGCCGAGTCAGACGGCTGGAGCCGTGTTGCGGATGACTGTTTTGAGTTTGCCAACTTCATAACGTCCAGATATGCGGCGCCGGAGGTCTTTCTCATGGGCCACAGCATGGGCAGTTTCCTTGCCCGTACCGTTATGGTCATGCATCCGGATTTCTACAGCGGCGTGATAATCATGGGCACCGGAGCCGGTCAGGGTCTTGTGGGCAAGGTGGGAAAGGCCATCTGCCGCGGTCAGGTGAAAAAGAAGGGTTCCAGAAGTCCCGGAGAGCTGATGAACAAGCTCTCATTCGGCTCTTACAACAAGGGAATCAGCAATCCGCAAACTCCTTTTGACTGGCTCTCCACCGACAGAAAGGAGGTTCAGAAGTATATGAATGACCCGGATTGCGGCTTCATGTGCACCAACGGGTTCTTCCTGGACCTGCTTGAGGGCATTGAGTACGCAAACAGCGCCCTGAACGCCGAAATGCTTCACAAGGATATGCCTCTTCTGATAATAAGCGGGGATAAAGACCCTGTGGGAGACATGGGCAAGGGAGTGAAGAAAGTCTTCAGACTTTACAGGAAGGCCGGAATTGCGGATGTAAGCCTTGAGCTACTTCCCGGAATGCGCCACGAGATTCTAAATGAAACCGGCCGCCGGGATGTTTACGACATAATCCTTAACTGGCTGGAAAAACACAGCACGGGAATGTAAACTGATAATATGTCACGTATTAAATCTGCCTGGGAAATAGCCCTTGAGAAAACGGAGGGGCTGGAAGTGGATGAGGCCAGACTGCGGTCTGACAGCCTTGTTCTTGAAGGGAAGGCTCTTGCCGGAAAGTATCTTAACAGCATGGAAATGAGTTTTGAGGAGCTTCAGAAAGACCTGGCAAAGGTAAGCGCGCAGGACATGCCTCTTGTACGATCGGGCCTTGCACAGGTTGTGCTTTCAAACATAACTCTGCCCACCGACACAACCTTCAGAATGCGCTTTGAGCGCCTTGCTGATGTTGCCCGTGCAGCAGACTCACAGGCCGGGGACACAATGGACCGCCTTGCACAGTTCCTCTCCGGCTATCTGGAAGAGAAGGAGAACTACGTAAAGAGCATTGAGCAGCAGCTTACCGCCGCCATGCGCGATAACCCCGACAGTGTGGATCCCTCCAAGTTCTCACAGATAGTCCAGCAGAACCTCAAGCGTCTTGATGCTCAGTATCAGGGTACTCTGGACAGCACAAAAGAAACCCTCAGAGAACTTTTCGGAGTATGACAATGGAACTTCTTTACAAGGAAAATCCCTATTTGAAGTGCACTGAATGCAACATTCTGAGTGTTGAAGGAAACACTGTCACCACAGACAGAACAGTCTTTTATCCCGAGGGCGGAGGCCAGGCCGGAGACAGGGGTTTTCTTGGACAATACAGGGTCCTGGATACAAAAAAGGCAGAAGACGGAAACAGTATCCTGATTCTTGAGGAGGGTGCGCAGCTCAGCGTGGGACAGACTGTTGAGCAGAAACTTGACTGGTCTTTCAGATACAACGGCATGGTGACACACACCGCGCAGCACATGCTCAGCGGTCTTCTGTTTACCATGCTGGGAATTGGCACCGTTGCCGTACATATGGGAGAGGGCTTTCTGACCATAGAAGTTGACCGTGACCACGTAGACGAGAAGAGTCTTGAGAGTGTTGTAAAACGCGCCAACGAGGAGATTGCAAACTCTCACCCCATACGTTGTTTTGAGTTGAGCCACGAGGAGGCAGAGGCCCTCGGTCTCAGACGTTCCATCAAGGTTCAGGGGAAAGTCAGGATTGTTGAGATAGAGGGCGTTGACCGTATTGCATGCGGTGGAGTCCATGTTGCAAATACATCTGAGATAAGACTGGTTGTCTTTGCCGGCCGCGAGCAGATAAGGGGCCACGAAAGACTTGCTTTCAGATGCGGCAGAAGTGCAGTTGACCAGGCTGTCTCAGACAGACAGATTATGGGAAAACTTGGATCTCTTCTCAGCTGCGGTGGGTCAGAACTTGAGGAAAGGGTACAGTCCCTTCTTTCAGATGCAACTACACTCAAAGCGGAAAACAGTGCACTTAAAGCATCTGTTTACAGGTCAGACCTTGAAGTCAGGCTTGGTTCAGAGAGAATCGGCGCCTTCATTGCGGGTGCTGATTACGACATTACAGCCTGTGCACATGCCGTTGCCTCAATAGACAGCCTTGCTCTGTGTGTTCTGCAAGTCAGAGGGGACAAGACAATCTGGCTCATAGCACTCAAGGGCTCCAGGGACATGGATTTCAATATCTTAAGGCGGGACCTTCTTCCCTTAATCAACGCAAAAGGAGGCGGAAAACCTCCGCTCTATCAGGGGGTGTCCCAGGTTACGGATAAAGAGAGCCTTGAGGGCTTTCTTAAAGAGTTTTGCAAGGCTGTTAAATAAGCGCTTCCCTCTTTTTGCTGTTTTATGTGCCCAAAAGGGGAACACAATGCGACATACCTCAAAGTTGTCAGCTTATTCCTGCACGGACAAAGTCTATGAAGGATTCGTCGGCAACGGGGAGCGGCTTTCCCTTGAGCCATACGAACAGATATTCTACAAAACGGCCTGAATTCACTATTTCCTTTGCAACAATGCGCTGGTTAAGGACGTAAGACGTTCTGGGGAAAAGGCTTATGCCCACATTCCATCCTGCAAGTGCCGCAACGTCCAGATAGTTGTCCATCTTGCAGACTATATGGGGTTCGCTGTCTATTTCCTTGAACCATTTGTACAGCATGTCGTTAACGGCCTCACGGCTGGGAACAATCAGAGGTTGATCCTTCAGGTCAGAAAGGTTGATGGTATCGCCCGGCAGGGAGGCAAGCGGGTTGTCCAGGCTCATGAAGGCCGTCATTTTTTCCCGGCCCACCTTGAAGCTGTTGAGCAGGGTTTGGTCGCAGGGGGAGGTTATGACGGCAAGGTTTATCAGGCCGCTTCTCAGGCGTTCAATCAGCTCGTCCGAGTTTCCGTCCATGATGCGGAATCTGATGTCGGGGTGGCGTTGCATGAATGAGGCAATCCATTTGGAGGCTATGTCCGGGGCCGAGCCTTCCACAAGGCCTATGGAGATGGTGCCGTTCATTCCCTTGCCCATCATTTTGATTTCATTTGAGGTCTTGTCGGCAAGGCTGAGGATTTCCTTTGCGTGTCTGTACAGGAGTTTGCCGGAGTCCGTGAGCTGGAGGTGACGCTTTCCGCGTATGAACAGTACCGTGTCCAGCTCCTGTTCAAGAGCCCGAATCTGGTTGCTCAACGGCGGCTGGCTTATATTTAGTTTTTCGGCCGCGCGGGTTATGTTAAGTTCCTCTGCTACCGTGACAAAATACCTGAGAATCCTGTGTTCCATGTTAAAACCTCTTCTCTAATACCTTTATTTCCTTTAAACGTCGACAAACGCTGTTTATGAGACTTCTATCATACGTAAAAAATATCGTAACCATAATATAATATGTATTTGTTAATCATGCATCAAGTTTTTATAATCTCTAACTATAATTTTGAGACTTTTCATGGAGGTCAGGTGATTTATGTGTTCCATTATCGGTTTTTCATCTGCCGTTTACTCATCGGATGATGTCAGACCTTTCTTTGAAAGATCCGGCATGAGAGGTCCGGATGCCGAGGCATTCAGATCTGTTGCAGACAACGTTTATCTGGGTTTCAACAGGCTTGCAATCATGGACCCGCGGGAAGCGGGCATGCAGCCGTTTAATCTTGATAACGACAGTCTGGTCTGTAATGGTGAGATTTACGGTTTCAGGCCGGTAAAGAAGCAGCTTGAGGCAAAGTACAGCTTCATAAGTCATTCTGACTGCGAGGTTCTTCTTCCGCTGTGGAAGGAGAAAAGAGAGGCCATGTTTGCGGACCTTGATGCTGAGTTTGCACTTATTCTCTGGGATTCAAAAACACGTCGGCTTGTGGCTGCAAGGGATCCAATAGGAATCAGACCTCTGTTCTACGGATATCTCTCCGACGGAAACATTATCTTTGCCAGTGAGGCACGCTGTCTTGTGGGTCTTTGCAAAACAATTACCGCTTTCCCGCCGGGACACTATTATATGGACGGAAAGTTTGTTCAGTATGCGGATCCCGCCGCCGTTCAGAGTTACAGCACGGAAGATCTTGATACTGTGTGCAGCAAGATTCGCGGGAAACTGATTAAGGGCATTGAGAAGCGCCTTGATGCGGACGTGCCCCTCGGATTCCTTCTTTCCGGAGGCCTTGATTCAAGCCTTGTCTGTGCCGTCTCCGCCGGAATCCTGGGCAGAAAGATAAGGACTTTTGCAATAGGTATGGATACGGACCCCATAGACCTGGGTTATGCCCGCCAGGTGGCCGATTACATAGGAAGCGACCACATGGAGGTGAGAATGACAATACAGGATGTCCTGGACAATCTGGATACGGTCATTTCAATTCTGGGGACCTGGGACATTACCACAATCAGGGCCAGCATGGGTATGTATCTGTGCTGCAAGGCCATTCATGAGAAGACCGACATTAAGGTTCTGCTTACCGGGGAGATTTCGGATGAACTTTTCGGTTACAAGTACACGGACTTTGCCCCTTCTGCAGCAGCCTTCCAGGAGGAGGCGCAGAAGAGAATAAGGGAACTTTATTTTTATGATGTCCTGAGAGCGGACCGTTGTATTTCCGACAACTCACTGGAAGGCCGTGTCCCGTTCGGAGACCTGGATTTTGTCAGGTATGTAATGTCAATTGACCCGGCAATGAAGATGAATACTTACAATATGGGAAAGTATCTTCTCCGCAAGGCCTTTGAAAAGGACCGCATCCTGCCCGAGAGCATTCTCTGGAGGCAGAAGGCTGCTTTCTCCGATGCCGTGGGACACAGCATGGTGGACGGTCTGAAGGAATATGCGGAGAAGTACTATTCGGATGCGGATTTTGAAAGACTAAGCAGAAAGTATGAATACAGAAGGCCCTTTACCAAGGAAAGCCTGCTGTACAGGGAGATTTTTGAAAAGCACTACCCCGGTCAGGACAGGATGATTCCGGACTACTGGATGCCCAACAAGAGCTGGAAGGGCTGTGATGTGAACGACCCGTCTGCAAGGGTGCTTTCAAACTACGGAGCAAGTGGAGTTTGAATAATATGACAGAGAAAAAAGAAGCAATGGATTTGACAGAGATATTCGGAAGCATGGTCTTCACCGACAAGGTGATGGAAAAATTCGTTCCGCAGGCAAGTGTTGCCAAGTACAGGGAGTGTCTTGAATCAGGCAAGGCCCTGCCCCCCGATACCGCAGATGCAATAGCCGGGGGCATGAAGGAGTGGGCCCTGAGCAACGGAGCCACCCACTATACCCACTGGTTCCAGCCTCTGAACGGAGGAACTGCGGAAAAACACGAGAGTTTTCTTGTTCCGGATGGAAAGGGCGGTGCTCTGACGGAGTTTTCCGGAAAGGAGCTGATACAGGGAGAACCAGATGCATCAAGTTTCCCCTCCGGAGGTCTGAGGGCTACATTTGAAGCCCGCGGCTACAGTGCATGGGATCCCACCAGTTACGCTTTCATCAGTGACGGGAGTCTCTGTATTCCCACAATGTTCTTCTCCTATTCCGGAGAGGCTCTGGACAAGAAGACGCCGCTTCTCAGGTCCATGCAGGCTCTGAACAGACAGGCTGTGAGGATTCTGAGGATTCTGGGAGATAAAAAGACAAAGACCGTTACTCCCATGGCGGGCCCGGAGCAGGAGTACTTTCTCATAGACAAGGATCTTTACAACACACGTGAGGATCTGAGAATTTGCGGAAGAACCCTCTTCGGTGCAAGGCCGCCCAAGACACAACAGCTTGACGACCACTACTTCGGAACAATCAAGCCCAGGGTTTCGGCTTTTATGAAGGACCTTGAGTTTGAACTGTGGAAACTGGGAATTCCGGCCAAGACAAAGCACAACGAAGTTGCCCCGGGTCAGCATGAGATGGCCCAGGTCTATACGGACTGCAACAGGGCCAACGACCAGAACCAGCTTACAATGAACATAATGAGAAAGGTTGCAGACAGGCATAACCTGGTCTGCGTGCTTGCAGAAAAACCCTTTGACGGGGTGAACGGAAGCGGTAAGCACAACAACTGGTCAATGGTCACGGACGGGGGAGACAACCTCCTTTCTCCTGGAAAGACTCCTTCTCAGAATGCAAGGTTCCTGCTTTTCCTCACGGCCTTCATAAGCGCTGTGGATGAGTATCAGGACCTTCTCAGATGCAGTGTTGCCTATGCAGGAAACGACAACAGGCTGGGCGGAAACGAGGCCCCTCCCGCAATCATTTCAATCTTCCTGGGAGAGGAGCTGCAGGCTGTTGTAGATTCCATAATCACGGACAGCAACTACAGCACAAAAGATGTCAAACCCATCAAGGTGGGCATAGACACAATGCCCCTCATTCCCAGGGACACAACAGACCGCAACCGTACAAGCCCCATAGCCTTTACCGGCAACAAGTTTGAGTTCAGAATGCCCGGTTCAAGCCAGTCCATAGCAGGCCCCAACACCATGCTCAATACAATTGTTGCGGGAAAGTTGAGTGAGTTTGCAGACGAGTTGGAAGGCAGGGACAATCTGAACACGGCTCTTCACGACCTTGTGCGCAAAGAGCTTCTTGATCACTCAAGAATAGTCTTCAACGGAAACGGCTATGACAGCTCATGGGTGCGCCTTGCAAAAAAACGCGGCCTGAGCAACCTCAGAACCACGGCCGACGCAATAGCACATTATCTATCGGAGAAGAACGTTGCACTTATGGAAAGCCAGGGCGTAATGAGCGCCTCTGAAATGAAAGCCAGGGATGAAATCCACATTGAGAAGTACTGCAACATGATCAGCATTGAAGCCAACACCCTGCTTGTTATGGTGCAGAGGGAAATAATACCCGCCGTCTCGGCCTTCCAGGGCAGCCTCTGTTCTGTCATACTTGAACGCCGCCAGGCCCTTGGGGCCGATGTCCCCGACCCGGAGACGGATCTTTGCCGCACTCTTGCCCGGAGCAACAGTCTTCTTGCAGAGCTTGCAGCCCGGCTTGCCGACCGCCTTGACAAAATACCAGCGGCAAACAGCTACAGGGCTGTCAGTTACTGCAGAAATGAGATTCTCTCACTCATGGAGAAAATCAGAGATGTGGTAAACGGTCAGGAGAAACAGATACCCGCAAAGTACTGGCCCTATCCTTCATACAGAAAACTTCTGTTCTCGGTCTGAGGTTATTATGTGCGGAATTGTAGGATATACGGGACAGGAACAGGCTGCGCCCATCCTGCTGGAAGGACTGTCAAAGCTTGAATACAGAGGATATGACTCTGCGGGCATTGCCGTTCGCAATGCCGGGGAGCTGCCGCAACTTGCCAAGACGGCCGGAAAACTCCACTTCCTTGTTGAGAAGACTGACGGCGGAAAGCTTCTGCCCGGCACTTGCGGAATAGGGCATACCAGATGGGCCACACACGGCAACCCCACGGTGGACAATGCCCATCCGCACACAAGTGACAATGTAATAGGTGTCCATAACGGGATTATAGAGAACTATGCAGAACTCAGGGAAAAACTGACGGACAAGGGATACAGGTTCTACAGTCAGACGGACACCGAGGTAATAGTCAAACTTGTGGATTATTACTACAAAAAGTACGGCATAGGACCCATAGATGCCATAAACCGTACAATGGTCCGTGCACGCGGAAGTTATGCCCTTGCTCTGATGTTTGTTGATTATCCCGGTGAGATTTATGCGGCCAGGAAGGAGTCTCCCCTTGTTCTGGGAACAACGAGAGATGCCTCATTTCTGGCATCGGACGTGCCTGCAATTCTCAAATACACCAGGAAGGTTTACTATATTGAAAATCTTCAGGCAGCAAGGATTACTCCCGGCAGGATACAGTTTTTCAACCTGAACGGAGATGAGATAACACTTCCGGCCAGGGAGATAGACTGGGACGCATCGGCCGCCGAGAAGGGCGGCTATGAGCATTTTATGCTCAAGGAAATTCATGAACAGCCCCGGGCCGTAAGGGACACCGTAAGCAGCCTTGCAGATTTCTCCTCAACAGGGCTGGACAATGCTTTTTTGAGGTCGGTTGAACGTATTTACATGGTGGCCTGCGGGTCTGCACTTCATGCGGGGATTGCGGGGCAGTATGTTGTTGAAAGGCTTTGCGGCATTCCCGTGAGGGTTGAATTTGCATCAGAGTTCAGGTACAGACATTTACCCATGGAGAAGGGCACCCTTGTGGTAGTTGTTTCTCAGTCAGGAGAGACTGCGGACAGCCTTGCCGCCCTGAGAAAGGCAAAGGAAGCGGGTCTGCCGGTTCTGGGGATTGTCAATGTCATGGGATCTTCAATTGCACGCGAGGCGGACTATCTTATACATACTATGGCCGGCCCGGAAATCTCGGTTGCAACCACAAAGGCCTACAGTGCCCAGCTTGCCGCCCTGTACATTCTTGCAGTCAGAACTGCCATGGCAAAGGGCACCGTGTCTGAAGAGGAAGGCAAATACTGTCTTGATGAGATTGCGGCCCTACCGGACAAGATAGGAGCTGTTCTTGAGAACAAGAAACAGCTTCAGTGGTTTGCCACAAAGATTGCATCTGATACAGACATCTTCTATATAGGGCGCGGCTTGGATTATGCCGTGTGCCTTGAGGGAAGTCTGAAGATGAAGGAGATCAGCTACATCCACTCTGAAGCCTATGCAGCCGGAGAACTCAAACACGGAACAATAAGCCTGATAGAGGACAATACCGTTGTAATAGGTGTACTGACCCAGGAAGAAGTTGCCGAAAAGACAGTGTCCAACATGATTGAGTGCCGTTCCCGCGGTGCCCGTCTCATGGTTCTTGCAAAAGAGGGAATCAGGGTGCCGGACGGGCTGTCCGATTTTGTTGTCCGCATTCCCTCCGTGCCCGATCTTTTTTCCGCCTCCCTTGCCGTTGTCCCGCTTCAACTTCTCGGGTATTACACAAGCGTCAACCGAGGCCTTGATGTTGATAAACCCAGAAATCTGGCCAAGAGCGTAACCGTTGAATGACATGGAGAGTGTTATGAGTAAGTATATTTTTGTTACCGGAGGAGTTGTTTCCGGACTTGGAAAGGGTATTACAGCCGCATCTTTGGGCAGGCTGCTCAAATCAAGGGGGCTGAAGGTTGCCGCCCAGAAACTTGACCCGTACATTAACGTAGACCCGGGCACAATGAGTCCGTACCAGCACGGCGAGGTGTTTGTAACCGAAGACGGAGCCGAAACAGATCTGGATCTGGGCCACTACGAGAGGTTCATAGATGAAAACCTTAACAGGTTCTCAAACCTTACCACAGGCAAGGTTTACTCCAATGTTATTGAGAGCGAGAGAAGGGGCGGTTACCTGGGATCCACGGTCCAGACCATTCCCCATATTACCGATGAGATAAAACACTTCATCTTTCGCGTGGGAGAGGAAACGGATGCGGATGTTGTCATTACCGAGATAGGCGGAACTATAGGAGACATTGAGAGCCAGCCCTTCATTGAAGCCATAAGACAGGTGGGTCTTGAAGCAGGCAGAGAGAATGTCCTGTACATCCACGTGACTCTTGTTCCGTATCTGAAAGCCAGTTGTGAGCATAAGTCAAAACCGACCCAGCACAGCGTAAAAGAACTTCAGGGCATGGGTATTTCCCCGGATATCATTGTTCTGCGTGATGATGAGAAGATTACAGACAAATCTGTTTTTGCCAAGATTGCACACTTTTGCAATGTGAAGTCGGACTGCGTAATTGAGAACACAACTCTGCCAATTCTCTACGAGGCCCCGCTCATGCTTGAAGCTGAGGGTTTTTCTGCTGTTGTCTGCAGGGAACTGGGTCTTGAGACCCGCAAGCCCGATCTGAGTGAGTGGGAGTGCCTTGTTGACAGGATAAAGCATCAGAGCAAAAAGGTGAGAATTGCCCTTGTGGGTAAGTACGTCCAGCTTCATGATGCTTATCTTTCCGTTGCCGAGGCTCTGCGCCATGCAGGTTACTCCATGGACTGTGCAGTGGAAATCTCATGGCTGGACTCCGAGGCCATAGTGCCGGAGAAAGCGGAGAGTATTCTTTCCGGTATTGACGGAATAATTGTTCCGGGAGGTTTCGGCTCCAGGGGAATTGAGGGTATGGTTTTATCTGCAACTTATGCAAGAACTCACCGCGTTCCTTACTTCGGAATATGCCTGGGCATGCAGACTGCAGTAATTGAGGCAGCAAGGAACATGGCCGGTCTTGAAGGAGCGGATTCAAGAGAGTTCAACCCTGAAACTCCTTATCCCGTAATTGATTTCATGCCCGGCCAGAATGATGAGATAGACAAGGGCGGAACCCTCAGACTTGGAAAATATCCCTGCATTCTATCTGATAACACGATCATTTACTCTTGCTATGGGCAGAAGGAAATAAGCGAGAGACACCGCCACAGGTACGAGGTTAACAACAATTTCAGGAAAAACCTCACTGACGCCGGTGTTGTTCTCTCCGGTCTTTCCCCTGACGGCAATCTTGTGGAGACAATAGAGCTTCCCGGCCATGATTTCTATGTAGGCGTGCAGTTTCACCCTGAATTCAAGAGCCGTCCCAACAAACCACATCCTCTCTTCAAGGGTTTCATAGCTGCAGCAGTGAAAAAGAGTCTCTGCAGATAATCCCGCTTCCCTCTTTTTGACATTTTCTGAGCTCAAAAGGCGGAACATTTCAGCCATTTCACACTTTTTTCTGGCAAAATATGTGAAATGTGGCTGTACTCTACCTGTCAGTTGTTGAAAAAGTGGGTGAGGATTTTCTCCGCACTCTCTGCAGCATTGGGGACCGAGTTCTTTTCAAGGTCCTTGGAGAACGGTGTGGGAGAGTTTTTGCCGCAAATCAGCAGGGGCGGGTCTTTGAGGATGTCAAAGGTCTTTTTGTCCGATGCAATCAGGGCTAGAACTTCAGAGCCCACGGAGCCGGTTGCCGCAGTGTCCTGAATCATAACTGCACGTCCTGTTCTGCGAACCTGTTCAAAAAGAGTCCTGCTGTCCAGAGGCTTGAGGGAGCAGAGGTCCACAATTGTGGATTCAATGCCGCGCTTGGAGAGAAGGTCTGCCGTCTCCAGGGCGGTGAGCATGGCGTGGGAGTAAGAGATAATTGTAAGGTCTTCTCCGTGAGAAAGCACCTTTGCACGTCCTATTTCAATGTTTTCCGGTGTAATGGGGCCTGTTGTGTCATAGAGGAGCTTGTGCTCGAAGAAGAGCACCGGGTTGTTGTCCTTAACGGCTTTTCTGAGGAGATTGTAGGCATCCGACGGGTTGGAGGGAGCCACCATCTTCAGACCGCTTTCATTGAGAAAGAGAGCCTCGGGACTCTGGGTGTGCTGGGCGCCGTGGCCGGTGCCGCTTCCTTCCGGAAGCCTGATTACTATGGGACAGGAGAACTGGCCTGCACTGAGAAAGTGCGTTTTGGCAGCGTGGTTTACAATGGGGTCAAAGATAAGGGTGAAGAAGTCTGCGTACATAATCTCAATGACCGGGCGCATTCCCATCATTGCAGCACCTATTGCCATGCCTGTAAAACCTTCCTCGGACACCGGGGTGTCTATTACCTGATCCGGAAACTGTTTGATAAGACCTTCGGAGACCTTGAAGCAGCCGCCGTATACTCCCACATCCTCTCCAATGAGGATTACGTTTTTGTCCTCTTCCATTGAATCTGCAAGAGCCTGTCTGATTGCCTGTCTGTATGTCATTTGTGTCATTTCAGATTCTCTCCTGCCTTCAAGGTGCATAGACAAGATCCAGAGCTTCCTGCTCCGTTAATCTGTCAATGCTGTCTTCCAGGGCCCTGGAAGCCTGTTTTTCAATGTTCTCAAGACAGCTTTCTCTTATTTCCGAAATCTCATCCCGTGTGAGAATACCTTCATTTGCAAGTTTGTTCTCATAGAGCATTATGGGGTCTCTTGAAGCCCAGTAGGCTTCTTCTTCGGCTGTTCTGTAGAGTCTGCGGTCACTCTTGGAATGACCCTTTGTGCGGTACGTCATTACCTCAAGAAGGAAGGGTCCCTTGCCCTCTCTTATGTGGGAAAGAGCCTTGAGACAGGCCTCATAAACGGTGTCAAAGTCATTGCCGTCCACTGTAAGGCCGCTCATGTTGTAGGCCGCCGCGCGGTCTGCAACGTGGGGCACGCTGATCATGGCGCTGCTGGGTGCGCTCATGCCGTAGAGGTTGTTCTCGCAGTAGAACAGAACCGGAAGTTTCCAGATGGAGGCAAGGTTCATGCTCTCATGAAGACTGCCGCGGCCTGATGCACCGTCTCCGAAAATTGCAACGCTTACACCTTCCTTGCCGTTGTACTTCATGTCAAAGGCAATTCCCGTGGCAAGGGGAATTCCGGAGCCTACAACGGCTGAGGAGCCCAGATTTCCGTGCTCCCTGTCCGGCATGTGCATGCTTCCGCCCAGACCCTTTGCAAGGCCGTGGGAGGAGCCGAACATTTCCGAGAACATGCTGTAGGCGCTGCTGCCGCGGCATATTGTAAAACCATGGCAGCGGTGGGTGGGAACAATCCAGTCTTTGTCCGTCAGGGCCATGCACAGGCCTGCCTGGCTTGCCTCCTGGCCGTTTGCAAGATGGGTTGTTCCGTGTATGAGGCCCTGCTTGAACAGCTCCTCGGTCTTTTCCTCAAAGAACCTTGAGTTGTACATGAGAGTCAGGGCCCCGGTGCAGAAAGATTTGTCCTTGTTCACGTTGCTTTCCAAAAACACTTCTCAGAGAAGACAGTCAAGGTCAAGTTCGCAGACCGCCGCGGGTGCGGAGCATCCCCAGTTCTCAAGAACCTGAGGGTGGACTTCTCCGAAGACTCCCACTGCCTTGCCGTTCACGTTTACCTGTGCGCACCTGCCGGGGATGAAGCGTGTCTCATTCTCCGGAACGGACAGGGTATATTCCTTTCTCAGGAAGTACATAAGCGTGTTGACCATGCTGTTTATGTCATTGAAACCTGCGTTTGCAGGGTCTGCAAGCATGAATCCCAGGCTGTTTCTGGTTGTTGTTCCGCTGTTGTCGGAGGGGTCAAGATATGCAATCTTGCCTACCTCAAAGATTCTGTGCGGATAGACTGCGCTGGCGGAGATGCTCTCGCTCTTGAGAAGGGACGGCAGGACGGACGGGCGTACAACCTCAAAGTTCTCAGTCATGGGGTTGGCTATGAAGATGGCCTTTGAAGCATCGGTGTTCATGTTGTCCAGGTATTCGGCCTTGCTGCCCAGGTAGTTGTACATCATCTCCTGGAAGCCCATTCCCACCAGAAGGTCCTTGACCTTGCGGGAAAGCTCCTCTGCGGGGGAGAGGCGGCCTATTGTGAAGTCCTTGGGGATTACGGGCTCAAAGTTCTCAAGGCCGTAACCTATCATAACATCCTCAACAACATCCACCGGGTGGAGGAAATCGTTCCTGTATTCGGGAACGGTTATGTAGAGCCTGTCCTTTTCCGTTACGCTGTAGACTCCCATTCTGGCAAGGGCTTCCTGGGCGTCCTCAATTGTCATGTCCTCTCCCAGGACCGTGCGGATCTGCTCAAGTGTGCATGACTGGCTTTCCTGGAAGTAGTAGGGAATTGTGATTTCCTTTCCGAACTCCGTTTCCTCGGGGAAGATGACCTTGATGGGGCGGATTGTGAATCCCAGGTCCGCCATGTCGCAGGCCATGATTGAGGCGCAGAGAATCAGGTCCCTGAGAATGGGGCCGGACATCTCAACGAAGAGGTTGTTGTCGCCCACTTCAACGGCGCCGATTCTTGCACTGTTGATTACCGGCGGGAAGCTGAGGGTGTCTCCGTTGTCGTCACAGAGGTACGGGTATACGGGCTTGTCTTTGACAATGTATCCGTATTCAATTCCCTTGGGGTGCTTTTCACATATCTGGCGCAGTGTCAGGTCCTCTTCCATGTGAAGGGGCACAAAGTGTGTCTTGTCCGGATCCACACCGTCATAGTGGACGGGGTATTTGATCAGGTCATTGCGGTATATTCCCATGGCAATGGTCTTTCTCTTTCTTCCGAAGTTGAAGCACAGCTTCTCCTGGCTCTGGATCAGGGTGAGCAGAATGTCCTGGTCAACAGTCTTGCCGTCTGCGGCAAAGCCCAGGCTGAATTCACGGACTTCCTTTGCCCTCTTTCCTATGATGAAGGTCCTGCCTTCACTGTCTGCGGTGTAGTTTCTGCTTGAGAAGAAGTCATAGTGTCTGAGCTGGGGATTCTCATAGTTCCTGAGAAGTCTTGCAACACCCATGGGGCTCCAGAGGTCGGGGCGGTTGGTGTCATTGAGCTCAATCTTTATTACTCCGTTCTCCCTGTCATGACCGTCAAGTTCGGCCTTGGCTCTGGGGAATACAGTCTCAAGCTCCTCATCTGAGTATTCGCGTCCCAGAAGGGTCCAGAACAGCTTTTCAGTGGTTTCCATTTTAGGCATATCAGTTACCCCTCCTTGTTCTCACGCTCTCAATATTGGGTGAAAAGAGTTCCCTGAGGTCGTTCAGACCCAGGTGCATAAGGGCCATTCTGTCTATTCCCAGACCCCATGCTAGAACGGGTACGTCTATTCCGAGCGGTTTTGTAACCTCCGGGCGGAAGATTCCGGATCCTCCCAGTTCAAACCAGCCCAGGACGGGGTGCTTGATGTGTACCTCAATTGAGGGTTCGGTGAACGGGAAGTAGCCGGGAACGTACTTTACTTCCTCGGCACCTGCAATCTCGGTTGCGAACATCTTGAGAAGGCCCAGGAGGTTTTTCAGGTTCACGT
>CAMZGJ010000003.1 GCA_947306375.1 uncultured Spirochaetales bacterium | reverse complement strand
GAACAAGGCGCTCCAGCGACACCCTGGCAATCTCCTTACGGATGGGGTCGAAACATGAAATGACAACAGCCTCGGGCGTGTCGTCAATAATTATGTCCGCGCCTGTCAGAGTCTCCAGAGCCCTGATGTTCCTTCCTTCTCTTCCTATGATGCGGCCTTTCATTTCGTCGCTGGGAAGACTTACGGAACTGACGGTAACCTCCGCACTCACTTCCGTGGCAAGCCTCTGAATGGTTGAGACAATTATATCCCTTGCGGTTTTGTCAGCCCGGGCCTGAGCTTCCTGCTCAATCTTGTTGATGAGGACCTGGCCGTCACGCCTTGCCTCATTCTCCATTCTCTCAATGAGAAGTCCCTTGGCTTCATCCGCAGTCATGTCGGAAACTCTTTCCAGTTCCGCACACCACTGCTTCTCATATTCTCCGATCTGCACTTCACGTGCAGAAAGCTTTGCTTCTTTATCTTGCTGCTGAGCCTTGACTTCATCCAGTCCGGCCCTCACCTTATCCAGGTTCTCTTCCTTCTGCTGGAGTCTTCTCTCATATTTCTGGAGTTCGGAACGTCTCTCACGGTCCTCCCTCTCCTGCTGAAGTTGTTCCTTCAGAAGTTTATCTCTTCCCTCAAGCAGAATCTCCCTGCTCTTGGCTTCGGCATCTCTAATTGCTTCCTGATTGAGTCTGACTGCCTTCTGCTCAATCGATGTCAGCTTTAATTTTCCGTAGAACCAGCGAAACAGCCAGCCCAGTCCTATACTAACAAGACAAAGAAGGATACATACCATTATACTCATAGAGTATCCCCCCTATATTGACTAATGATAGGTAAGTCAAGGACAACTGTCAAGGAATATAAATTCTCACACCCTGCCCGCTTTGGCCCGTTTTGCCTGATTTTGCCTGTCTGTCCATGCACTTTGCATGTCTTTGCCTGTCCGTCTATGTACTTTGCATATCTGTCTATGCACTTTGCCTGTCCGTGTATGTCTGTGTATGTACTTTGCCGGACAGGCGGTCAAACCAGTGAAGCTTGAATATCCGCTTTTTGTTCAGCACCCGAGGATATATGAGAATCCCTTTGCAGTACGCAGATCAGGATCCCTGAAATGGTTCCCCTCGTTCCATTCGAGAGTGCACTCAACTCCCTGTCCCGAGATTGTTTCGTACAGTTCTCTTATTGCATTTCCAACAGTTGCCATAACCGGATTGCGGGTTTTCTCCTCTTTGTCTCCAAGACTGAGATATACTGCCTGAGTTCTGACCGGGTTGTTTTTCACATAGTCGACAAAGCCGGGAAACCATGCGGATGGCGATGCCGCAACAACCCCCTTGAATATTGAGGTATTGCATGCTGCCCAAAGTGCAAAAAGACCGGAAAGGGAGTAGCCGCCTATAAACAGTTCGGCTCTGCTGCAGCCCAGGGAGGGAATTATGCTTTTGGTGAGTAAGGAGAGAGTTTCGGTGGCTCCTTTTCCGAATCGAGTGTTTCCGAAAACAGGAGGGGCTTCCCAAGGGGATAAATCCGTGTTCCAATTGTTGACCTTGACGGTAATAAGTCTGAAATCTCCGGGGTTGATATGCGCAACCTCGTTATCAATGAACTCAAGATCGTGGTCATCAACCATCTGTATGAGGATTCTCTCCGAATTGCAGTTTCCGAACGTCCGTACTTCCATTGTCATGGTTTAATAATCCCATACATTGCGGTCCTGCTCAACAGCCCGGAAAGAGCAGAAAGCATAAAAAATGTGCCGCTCTGTCCGGCAAAGCACATACACAGACATACACAGACATGCAAAGACAGGCAAAGTGCATAGACAGATATGCAAAGTGTATAGACAGACAGCCACGGACAGTCAAAGTGCATGGACAGTCAGGCAAAACCAGGGAAAACCAGGAAAATCAGACCTGGTCGGTAAGTTCCGTGCCGTTGATAAGAAAGACCACCTCTTCAATGTAGGGGTTCAAAGCCCTGAGGGTGCGCTCAACCTGGACACGGGCTATTTCCAGACCGGTTTTATCCTCCGCGAACTCGGGGCTGAAGTTTACGAATGCCGTTTTTTCGGAAACGGAGAGGCCAAGAAGTCTGGTTTTGCGGGGCACAAAGCTTATGGCTCCGTCTCCCAGAATATCATCGGTGGGGCCTGAGATCAGGCCTTCCACCGCGTCGTGGTACTTTGTGGCTCCTGTGCGCTCCACCAGTACGGTGTATGGGGTTACGCCCTCCATGCTGTTGTAGAAGTACAGCGTGGCCTCCTGGGAGTCCACAAGGAAGCGGTACTTGTCTATGTTCTCAACAATCTCGGCGGCGCGGGTTTCCCTGACGGCGTTTATTATGCCGTTGCGGGAGGCAAGGATTATGATTGCGGCGTAGATAATCCAGAAAACGAGCATGAACAGGAACAGCGCGCTTTTGCGGGTGGGAGCCTTCTTTTCCTGGGCATAGAGGGAGTACTCGTCCTGAAGATCTTCAATCATGGTTAAAGTTTACAATCATTTGACCTTTTGTAAAGCCCACTGGACTGAGTGAGCTGTGATGTAGCATAATGTCGTTGATGTACGAGGAATTAATTAAACGCTTTCTGAGCAAGACAGAATCATACGGACCCGAAGACAGGCAGAAGATTGAAAGAGCTGCCTGGTATGCCAACGAGAAGCACGGGGAGCAGAAGCGCAAGAGCGGAGAGCCGTACATCATACACCCCCTTGCAGTAGCGGAAACCCTCATCCAGATGAACATGGACGCAGACACGGTCTGTGCAGGCCTGCTGCACGATGTTGTTGAGGACACCGGCACCACCGCCGAGGAGATTGAGGAGCTTTTCGGAAACAATGTCCGCGAGCTTGTGGAGGGAGTGACCAAGATTGCAAAGGTCAAGAGCCTGTCCAAGAGCGCGGCGGAGGCCGAGACAATCAGAAAGATGTTCATTGCCATGAGCAAGAACATGCCCGTGATTATAATCAAGCTGGCCGACAAGCTGCACAACATGAGGACGCTGCAGTTCATGAATCCGGTCAGGGCCAAGGAGATTGCACAGGACTGTCTGGACATCTACGCCCCACTTGCCGACCGTTTGGGTATTGCATGGATGAAGGCGGAACTGGAGGATCTGAGTCTCAAGACTCTCAAGCCGGAGACATACCAGTACATCCAGGACTACCTGCAGTCCAAGAAGACCGAGAACACACAGTATCTTGAGACTATAAGAAGGAAAATCTCCAACGCGTGCATAAATGCCGGAATCAAGGGAATAAAGATAACAACAAGGTCAAAGCACATATATTCCATCTACATGAAGATGAAAAAGCGCCGCAAGGAGATTGATGAGATCTTTGACATTCTGGGCGTGAGGATTATATGCAACACGGTTCCCGAGTGCTACACACTGGTGGGAATAATCCATCAGCTCTGGCCGCCCATGGAGGGCCGCTTCAAGGACTACATTGCAATGCCCAAGGCCAACAACTACCAGAGTCTGCATACCACTATAATGGCTATTAACGGAACCATCCTGGAGGTTCAGATAAGAACCTACGAGATGGACCAGATAGCCGAGTTCGGTGTTGCCTCCCACTGGGTCTACAAGGCACAGAGCGGAAGCGAGAGTGACCAGAGCTGGGTAAACATGGACAGCCAGCAGCTCTCAAGGATTGCCACAAAGCTGAAGAACTGGAACAGTGAGATTGAGCAGAGCGAATCCTTCATGGATGACCTCAAGAGTGAGCTTTTAAAGGATACTATCTACGTCTTTACTCCCAAGGGACAGGCAATTGAACTGCCTCTCGGAGCCACGGCCCTGGACTTTGCCTACAACATCCACACGGAGGTGGGAAACCACACCGTTGCGGCCAAGGCAAACGGCACCATCATTCCCCTGGCACAGCCTCTGGAGAACACGCAGGTAATTGAGATACTGACCCAGAAGAACGCCCACCCCAAAGTGAACTGGCTCAAGTATGCCCATACCACATCCGCAAGGAGAAAGATAAGGAACTGGCTTAACAAGTATGACGAGAACCTTGTCATAGAAAAGAACATTATTGCCAACAGAAAGGAAATTGAGGAGGCAATAAAGGAAGAGCCCCAGGTTGAGACGGAAATCCGTGATACGGACATTATCCGCTCTGTATCCGACAGGTCCAGAAGCTCCGTCACAGTGGGAAGCAACAAGAATGTCATGATCTCCATTGCACAGTGCTGCAACCCGGTTCCCGGAGACAGCATTGTAGGCTACATCTCACGCGGAAGGGGAATTATTGTCCACCGTTCAGACTGCCCAAACCTGAGCCACATGTCCGAAATTGAGCAGAGAAGAATTGCGGTTGAGTGGGAAGCCGGAACGGAAACCATTACCAAGCGCTTTCTGGTCACAAGCAAGAGAACCCAGAACCTCTTCAGTGAGATTGAGGGTGCCATACGCAAGGAGCACGGCCATCTTATCTCCGGCTCCCTTGTGGATGATGAGACAGGCAACCTCCAGGGCACATTCACAATGGAGTGTGATCACAAAGAGGACTTCAACAAGATTGTAAAGGCCATAAGGGGCATTCCCAACGTAATAAGCATATCGTCCGCCCCGTCGGCCTGATGCATGGCGGGGAATCAGGTCTCTTCAAGAGCCATCATCTTGGCAATTCTGTTAACATGACGGCCTTCCGTTGATGGTGCGGCGTCAATGTATGCCTGCAGAATCCTCACCGGGTCCTCCGGATAGTCTATGCGTCCGCCGAAGGCAATGAAGTTGGCATGGTTATGCTCCTTTGTCTTCTCTGCGGCATAGCAGTTCTGGGGAAGAGCGCAGCGGATTCCGTGAATCTTGTTGGCGCTTATGGATATTCCTATTCCCGTACCGCAGCACAGAATTCCGAAGTCATATCCGCCCTCAAGGTATTTTGAACACGCAAGCTTTGCCATGTCGGGATAATCCACGCTGTCCGCGGTTTTTGTTCCCAGCCAGTCTACGCTGATTCCCCTGCCTTCAAGATAACCGGCAAGTCTCTCAGCCAGTTCAACAGCTCCGTGGTCATTTGCCATCACTACTCTCATATTTCCTCCAGATTATTTATCTTCAAATTCAAATGCAAAGGGTAAAAGCGAACCGAAGTTGGTGTGCCTGTATGTCCCCGATTTAAGAGAAAGCAGGTAGACCTGCATCTCCGTGTCCGCAAACTCCGAGAAGAACTGCCTGCACAGTGCGCACGGCGGTGCCGGCTCAAAGGACTGGGACACTATTGCAAGGGCGCGGAATTTTGTCTTACCCTCCGCCTCTACAGCCGTCATGGCGGCTCCGCGCTCGGCGCAGATTGTAGCCCCGAAAGAGGCGTTCTCAACATTGCATCCGCCGTAAATGTTGCCCTTCTCAGTCAGTACCGCAGCTCCCACACGGAAGTTTGAGTAAGGCGCATAGGCGTTCTTTATGGCAGCCTCAGCCCTTTCAAGAAGCTTTCCTATTACTGACTTTTCCCTGAACGAGCGGCAAAGCTGCTCCCATTTCTCATTGAACTCCTCAAGAGTTGAGAATGCCGGGAAGGCGGAAAGGTCTTTGATTACGCAGTCGGCACCGCTGAGAATTTGGGGCTCTGCGGGGAAAGAGCTCTCAACACCCAGGCTGGGGCTTCCCGCGCGCTTTGCGGCTATGTGGCCGGAAAGCGCATCCTCCACAACAAGGCATTCCTCGTTGGGAAGAACAAGACCGGATGCCGCGTAGCGGTAGATAGAGCCGTCCGGTTTTGTCCTGGTAACCATGTCTCCGCTTACAATGAAGTCAAAGTTCTCCGGTCCCAGACCGGTGGCCTTCATGCTGCTGTTGAGTTTTGTCCTGTCAGCGCTTGTGGCAAGAGAGAGCTTCAGGCCGGCCTTCTTTGCGTTTTCTATGAAGGCGCGCACCCCGGGCATGAGTTTGAGAACACCCTGAATTATCTGTTCATAACAGTCATAAATGCCCTTTTTGTCCTCTTCAAGGTCAAAATCCAGGCCGAATGTCTTTCCCAGACCCTCTATGCTTGTAGGCTCTCCCGTTCCGGTGTACGGAAGCAGGTCCTCGTATGTAATCTTGATGTTGTGGCGTTTTTTATACCAGTCATAGTAGGACTGTCTTATGAACTCCTCGGAGTCAAAGATAACGCCGTCAACGTCGAAAAGTATTCCTTTTATCATCTTGCCGCCTTATGTTGTCTGTCTGATGAAACGGCCCTGGCCTTCCCTGCCGCTGTAAACGTCGTTCTCAAGAATCACATTGCCCCTGAGCACGGTCATGCACACCTTGCCGTAGACTTCAAAGCCCCTGTATGGTGTGTACAGGGCATGGGTGTGGACGTTTGAATCCTCAAGGACACGTTTTTGGTTGGGATCGAACAGGGTAATGTCCGCGTCGGTTCCCTCCTGAAGGCTTCCCTTCTGCGGGTACAGGCCGAATATCTTTGCCGGGTTCACGCTTATAAGGTTCACAATGTCCTTCAAAGAAAATCTTCCCGGGTTTTTCTCTCTAAGCGTATTGAGAAGCAGAACCATTTCCTCAATTCCGGGAACACCGGGGTAAGTTCTTCTTACATCAGGGTTTGCAAGTTTCTGCTCCCTTGTGAAAGTGCAGTGGTCCGTGGCCACTACCTGGATTTCTCCGTTCATCAGGGCTTCCTGGAGGGCAAGGTTGTCCTCCTTTGTCCTGAGGGCGGGGGTCATTACGTACAGAGGTCCGTCAGGGCCTTCCAGTTTTGACCTGTCCAGGAAAAGATATGTGGGTGTTGTCTCTGCGTAGATTACCGCACCCTGCTTTCTGAGTTTTCTGATTGCATCCATTCCTGCCTTTGAGGAGACATGGACTATGTACAGGGGGCAGCCCTCCTTCATGGCGCATGTTCCGTAGAACTCAATGGCCTTTGCCTCGGCCTCCGCGGGCCTCAGGTCTGCATGGTCTTTGGGAGTGAAAGTGCCCTTCCAGTTTGCGGAAATCTCCTCAATCATGGGGTTGTACTCGCAGTGGGCGGTAACCAGCATACCCAGGCGCTTTGCATTGCGGAACAGGTCTGAAAGTTTCTCCGCGTCATCCAGCAGGTAGCCGGTCTCCCTGTATGTGGTGAAAATCTTGAGGGTCTTGATTCCCATCTTCTTCAGCTTCTCAAGCTGGGACGGAATCTCGCTGTTGTAGCCGTGGCCGTACACCCCCTGGTGGAGCGAGTAGTCAATGGCCATGCTCTTCATCTCATCAAGACGGTACCGTGCGCTGTCCACAAGGTTCATGCCCTTGTTGTGGTCCGCAAAATCCACAACGGTGGTAACGCCGCCGTATGAGGCAACCTCGCTGCCCGGCCCGAAGTCATCGGCGGTAACCGTACCGCGGGATACAAGGTGGAAGTGCGTGTGGGCGTCTATAAGGCCCGGAAGGACCATGAGCCCGGAGGCGTCTATTACCTTTCCCCCGCCCGGAACGGACGCAGGGTCAATTGAGCTTCCAATGCGCGAAATTACTGAGTTTTCAAGCAGGATGTCCGCCTTTCTCTCCCCGTTTCCGTCAACCAGAACTCCATTCTTGATAAGAAGATAGCCCATTTTACCCTCCTTTTGAGTATAATGGCCGGGCTTCTCCTGCCCGGCCGATATCTTCATCTCTGTCTGCGCATCTCAGCGAAGGTCAGTCATTGCAATCCAGTCCTGATCGGAGTATGTCTTGTTCTCTCCGGTCATGCCCCAGATGAATGTGTAGTTGTGCGTTCCGGCACCGCTGTGAATTGACCATGCCGGGCTGATTACGGCCTGTTCGTTGCGCATGACTATGGTGCGGATCTCATCCGGCTTGCCCATGAAGTGGAAGACAACGTTGTCCTTGCTCATGTCAAAGTAGAAGTAGACCTCCATTCTCCTGTCATGGGTGTGGACCGGCATTGTGTTCCATACTGAGCCTTCCTCAAGATGGGTAAGTCCCATACTCAGGGCACATGTATCCAGGATTGTGGGCTCAAAGTACTTGTTTATTACCCTCTTGTTGCTGTCTTCAAGGCTTCCGGCCTCCATGTGTACTGCCTGCTCAAGAGTAACAACCCTTGTGGGATAGCTGTGGTGTGCCGGGCAGCTGTTGTAGTAGAACTTTGCAGGCTCAGCCTGGCTCTCACTCTCAAACTTCAGGTCTCTGGAACCCATTCCTATATAGAGGGCATCCTTGTTTCCCACCTTGAAGGTCTTGCCGTCAACGGTTATGCGGCCTGCGCCGCCAATGTTGATAAGGCCCAGCTCCCTTCTCTGAAGGAAGTAATCCACCCCAATCTCTTTGGAACACTCAATGGTCAGAGCGCGTCTTACCGGCATTATGCCTCCGGCAATCATCCTGTCCACATGACTGTAAGTCATGGTCACCTCATCTTCGGAAAACACTTTCTCAATGAGGAAATTCTTTCTCAGACCGTCCGTGTCCATGTGCTTCACATACTCGGAGTTAACATATTCGCGTACGTCCATTACCAGTTCTCCTTGTCTTTCTTCTTTGAGATTACCTCAGCTGCAACATAGACATTCTGTGATGTTGCTTTCTGTTTTGAATCCTTTGAGGATTTCTTGCCTTTGCTTTCCTTTCTTATTTCTCCTCTGCCCATAGCAGTCCTCCGTACATATTTTGTCAATATAATAATACTCTTCCACTTCTCTTACGGTCAATCAGAAAGGTTGATTCCGCGCAATATTGACAAGATTCCGGGCGGTTATTAACCTTGTGAACATCGGAGGAAGAATGGCTAAAGAAGAAGCTATTGAGGTAGAAGGACTTGTAAAGGAAGCACTGCCCAACGTCATGTTCAGAGTTGAGCTCAGGAACGGGCACATCATCCTTGCCCATATGTCCGGAAGAATGAGACAGAATCACATCAAGATTGTCCCCGGTGACAGAGTCAGGATTGAAATGTCTCCCTATGACCTCACAAAGGGCCGTATCATCTACAGGGAAAAGTAAGGCTCAGAGTTTTTTCAGTTCTATCCCTCTGACAATCAGGAACTTTCTAAGGTCCTGAAGTTCATACAGTTTTCCGTTGCAGCATCTTATGAAAACCTTACCGCAATTAATGGCATCGTCCAGGGCATTATGCGCCCGGTAGTCCATGTTGAAATGCTCGGACAGATAGGTCAGTGCATGGCTGGGAAGGTTGGGCCATATCTTTCTTGAAATACGCAGGGAGCAGAAATACCTCATGTCGGGCTTCTCTATCCCGTAATGAGCCAGCAGGCTCCGCAGAACCCCCATGTCAAACTCTGCATTATGGGCCACAAGAACGTCCTCACCCACAAACAACTCAATCTCCGGCCATATATACTCAAAGTCCGGAGCATCCGCCACATCACGCGGAGTTATTCCGTGTATCTCAATATTGCGCGCCCAGAAGTTGTCATAACCTCTGGGCGGCTTTATAAGTGAGTAAAACCTGTCCGTAAGGTTTCCGTCACAATCGAACCTGGCCAAACCTACGCTGCAGGCGCTCTGCGGGTACTGGTTGGCGGTTTCAAAGTCGATTGTTACAAAATCCATGTCAGACTCTTTTAATCCGACAGACCGGACACAATTGCAGGGAAGTCAAAGTCAACGTTGTTGATGACCTCTATTGCATGTATATATGCCAGAACCGCGTCACAATTATCACTGTTCAGAATAGACACAACCGAGGTTTCACTGCCGGAAATAAAATCTGCAACTTCCTTCATCATCATTACGGACATCCAGTATGTCATGTAGTCCGCCATGGTGCATGTGGGCCTGCCTTGGATGTTGGCCTTAACCTTGTCAAACCCGGAAGCCGCCGGCATAAGAGCCCTGACTATCTTTGAGATTCTGGCAATCTGTGTCTGGATGTTTGAAACAGAAGGTATACCGCTGACTCCGAAGGAAGCCAACAGGTCATTTATCTCCTGAACAACCTCATCAGCTTCGGCGTGATCCAGGCGGTAG
Source organism: uncultured Spirochaetales bacterium (assembly GCA_947306375.1). Taxonomy (GTDB): domain Bacteria; phylum Spirochaetota; class Spirochaetia; order Sphaerochaetales; family Sphaerochaetaceae; genus RUG14846. The sequence continues at coordinate 8,748 of CAMZGJ010000003.1, read as the reverse complement.
ATAATATCGTTCAGAATTTCAGATAAGGTTTTACCGGGTTCTTCATTCAGCGAGTTGGCGCACAGCTCCTCGGCCAGAGCCGAACGCAGTTTTGACTCCTGCTCTTTCTGATCCACGTCATTCACCGCCAGGGCTGCAATGTAGAAGAAAGCACTCAATAATTTGGTGTCGTCAATAGGCTGGGACTTAATATCAGTTATAGTCCCTGCTTCTTGCTTCGTCTTGAGCTCCGTCACCAATGACTGCTTTATGTAATTCAGAGAATCTTCCTTGACCTCATCTGAGGCAAAGTTCATAGCGGCCATATCCTGAAGGCCCTTGCTTGTCTTCTGAATGGAATCTGCATCACAGGAAACAAAGAGAAAACAAAGTGCGGCAACTGCAACAATCAGAAGCTTTTTCATCTTTCAGCCTCCTCAGTTTGTGTCATAGCCAAGCTTCACGCGGACCGTAAAGGCATCAACAGGCTTTGAGCCGTAGGAATAACCGTTCTTCAGGTTATATCCCTCTTCCCTGAAGCCGTACTTAAGTTCAATGGTGTTGCCCCAGAGGTCAACATCCGCACCAATTTCCGGATAGCCGTTTTTGAACGCTGCGGAAAGCCCTATCTGCTTGATAATATCGACATTGACCTTGGCGGTCACATGTCTGAACAACTCGTTTACAGGCTTGGAGATATCGTTGGCAAAGTAGCCGTTTATGTCCTCAATTCTGAATGAGAACACAGGATTGAAGAACTTCCACTGCGGGGTGTACTCAACCTCGGTGCCCAGTTTCCACGGGGTGTACATTATGTATCCGCCGAAGCCGTTTTTGAAAACAATGGCCTCATTGACGTTCCTGTACTTGTGCATGTAGTAGTAGCCGTTCAGATTCTGCACCGTTGCGGAGAACAGAAGCTTTCCGTCCAGCATACCGTAGACGGCACCTACGTCAAACGGGAAAGCAAGGCCGCTTCTGGCTTCTTTCTCGTCAATCTTGAAATCATTTACAATCTCGGCCGCGGTCAGCTGCTCAACATAAACCTTGTCTGCAACACGTACTGCAAAACCCAGGTCCAGGAAGTCTTCTTCCTTCTCAAAAAGCCTGAAGCCGTAACCGAAGGACAGGGCTGCATCCATCATGGGAACAAAACCGGAGGAAGTCAGGCTGAGTCCGGAAAGATAATCAATATTCTCAGTACCATCCGCAAACTTGGGCATTGCCTTTATCTGGCCCTGAGCGTCCAGACTTATGGCCCAGTTGTCAACGGCAACACCAAGACCGATATCAAGAGTAACAAGGTCGTTGTAGCCTGTACCTACATTGTTGACCAGTCCGGTCAGCACTGCCATAAGATCCTTCTTGCTGAACTTCAGATGTGTGAATCTGCTCACGGCCTCGGCAACGGTCTTATTTGAAAGAGCCTTTGCAAAATTGAAAACAGACACGGATGCGTTGGGTACTTCCACAACAAGCTTGTTTTCAGTAAGCTCGGCGGGGTTGTAATAAAGCTTTCTTGTAAGCGTGCCCTTCACATCCGAAAGGGTGGGAACAAAACCATTGTCCGTCACACCGTGATAGCCCCCGTCCTCACTTGCTCCGCCGGCAAAAACAACTGCGGAAACAAGAGCAAGAAGCAGCACCAAAAGAATTTTTTTCATATCACATCTCCGGCACCGTCCGGAAACTCCCGAATATCCGGACAGATTTATCCATAGTACAATCTAAACAGATATTAATACATTACGTTACAAATTGCCATGGTTTTTCCCCGGAAAAGCATGTCTTGTTATTAAGGCCCGTCAACACTACAATTGAACCATGAGCAACATTTACATCACTGGCCACAGAAATCCGGACATGGACAGTGTCTGCGCCGCATGGTCATACGCACAGTTCAAAAACCTCACGGACCCGGAGAACACATACATCCCGGTACGCTGCGGACACCTTTCAGACAGCCTCAAGAAGCAGCTTGAATTTGTCCGGTTCGTCCCACCGCCCTACATGAAGGACGTCTATCCCAAGGCCGGCGACGTAATGCGCCGCAACACCCTCACCATAGACTCAAACGCGCCCATCTTTGACCTGATCAGGCTCTACGACAATACCCGCATGGGCTCCATAGTCCCCGTTCTGAAGAACGGCGATTTCTACGGCCTGCTCAGCGTTGACGACATGACCGCCTGGTTCCTTGCAGACAACAAGGAACTCCAGCCCAAGTATGAAATTCTTGTTGAGAATGTAGGCAAAGTCCTACCCGGCAAGATGATAAAGAAAGGCAGTAAAGACACCCTCAAGGTCAGCATCCTGGCCGGTGCCGCCGCCTTCTATGACTTCGTTAAGATTGTTGAGGAACAGCCCGACTGCATGATAGTCATGGGTTCCAGAAAAGAGCACCTTACCCAGGCTGCAAAAATGAACATCCCGGCCATAATCATCTCCGCCTCGGAGACCACCCCGGATGTGGATTTTTCGGACTTCAACGGCTTTATCTACCAGACCACCCTCCCCACCGCCGAGGCTATCAGACGCCTCAGAATGGCACCGGCAATCTCAACCATAATGGGAAAGCAGGCAGCCCCCGTCCAGACAACGGACTTCTTTGAGGATGTAAAGGAGGCTCTGGCCCAGTCCCGCTTCAGGGGCTTCCCCGTCTTTGACAAGGAAAAATGGGTGGGCTTTGTCACCAGAAGATGCTTCCTGGACAGGCCGTCCTACAACGTCATTCTTGTTGACCACAACGAGGAAGGTCAGAGCATCAGGGGCCTTGAGACGGCAACCATCCGCGAGATCATAGACCACCACAGACTGGATGCCCCCACTACCAACACTCCCATTTTCATTGATGCGGAGCCTCTCGGAAGCACCTGCACCATCATCTACCAGAACTATCTCAGAAAGGGTCTGACCCCGGATCCCAAGACTGCCAAGGTCCTGCTTACCGGCGTTATCTGTGACACCCTTGTGCTCAGATCCCCCACCACAACAGTTGTAGATGAGGTTTCCGCAAGAGAACTTGCAAAACTCTGCGGTGTTGAGGACATAAAGCAGTTCGGCACAACACTGTTCAGCTTCAGTGAGTCCCTCTCGGTCAGAGACCCGCAGAGTGTCATAAACTCAGACTTCAAGATGTACAATGAAAAGGGAGTCAAATTCGGTGTGGGGCAGTGCGAAGTACCCTTCCTCACAGACCTGGATTCCTACAGGGAAATGTATCTTGAGGCCATTGAGAAGCAGAAAACCGCCAACGGTCTGGACTGGGCTATGCTCATGGTCACCGACGTTCTCAGAGGCAACAGCGTCCTTCTGTGCAGCGCTTCCAAGTATGAGAAGAAGCTCTCCTACAGAGCCCTTGCAGACCGCACCTATGACATGCCTGAGATTCTGTCCAGAAAGAAACAGCTTCTGCCGGAGATTCTCCACACAATAGACTGAAAACCCTATTTCAGTCTTGCCTTGGCCGTAAACTCTCCAAGCTCAACCTTTATCACCTCCACAGAAGAGGCCATGTTGCCGTCTATGGTGAATCTGCGCCCGGTCTGGTTCTCCATCAGAAGTTCCAGCGCCCTGATTTTCTCCCTCTCATCCCGGACAAGATGCGCCTTTCCGCGTCCTATCACGGATGCATACATACTACCGTATTTACAGGCAATTTCGCCGCCTGAGACAGGCACAACGTCACTTTCCAGTTCAACACACACATTGGGATTCTCTTTTATCAAATCCAGTTTGTGCCCCTCTTTTGCGCTGTGCAGATAGAACACAAGAACACCTTCGGTGTACTCATACCCGTAGTGAAGCGGCACCACGTAGGGATATTCATTGTCAAACAAGCCGAGGTGCAGGTACTTTGCCGCACCCACAATCTCCAGAATCTTCTCTATCTCAGTAATCTCACGGTCTGTTCTTCTCATGCTTGAATTCTAATAGCATTTTCATGCCTGAGTAAACACTGCCGGCCCTCTCACGGCCCGGACGGTATGCTTCAAAATGACTTTTTTGCAATATGAAGCATACCAAGACAAGCCGGGAAATCAAGACTGATGGTCGCAAAAACACCCAAACGGGAGAAAACCACACCAAAAATGGTGCAATTTTGGCGCAAACAGAAAGGTTTACTACCATTTGTTGCCTCTGCAGAACCGGGGGTGTATGTGCATTTTTTCAAAAAACTGAAAACTGAACATACACCGGGCATAAAAACAAAAGGCGGAACCACGTTGGATTCCGCCTTTGCTTTAGGTGCCGACCGGATTTGAACCGGTGAACAACGGTTTTGCAGACCGCCCCCTTAGGCCGCTTGGGTACAGCACCATATGTCTTAATGACATGAAAAACATAACAGAAAAAACTGAGTAATGCAAGACGGAATAACAGATGTTATAATTTGCGCATGAATACAGAAATAAGAGTTTCAGTGGGAAATAAAACCATTGCGGTGCCCCGCGGCACCACGGTGGCGGATGTGTTTTCCAAGGCAGGACTGCTGCTTGACGGAAGATATGAGGACAACCCCATAGTGGGTGCCAGAGTCAACGGAGAGCTTCAACCTCTGGGATACTGCATACTGACGGAAAAGGCAAATGCAGAGCCAATTCAGATTTTTGACTTCTACGGAAGGCGCATATACAGACACAGTCTGGTCTTCCTGCTCTGCATGGCTGCAAACCAGCTGTTCCCGCACAGATCGCTGTCTGTCTGGCACTCCATGTACAATGCATTGTACTTCGGTTTCACTGACGGAGAAACAATATCCAGGTCAGACATTGATGCAATAACTTCCAGAATGAAGTCCATTGCCAGAAACAACTATCCCATAGAGTTCACGGCCCTGCCCTGCGAGGAAGCCATCAAGTATTTCAAAAAGCAGAAAGAGGAAACCACGGTAAGCCTTCTTTCCAATCAGAACAACCCGAATGTTGCGCTGTACAAGGTGGAGGAATTCTATGACATTGCCTATGAGCCTCTGGCACCCAGAACGGGGCTTCTGACAGTCTGGGATTTAATTCCCTACACTGAAAGGGGCATGCTCCTCAGGTATCCGGAGTCAGACAATGTGACGGAGGTGGGACCTGTGAGGGACAACCCCAAGCTCTTCGGAGTGTTCCAGGAGTACAAGCAGTGGGGAAAGATTCTGGGCGTCTCATGCCTGGGCCAGATGAACAGAAAGGTCACGGGCGGAACCGTTGAGGAATACATAAGACTCTCGGAGTCCCTCCAGAAGAAGAAAATGTTCGCCCTTGCGGACAACATAGTTAAGAAAAATGCAAAGTCCGTCTTCATCTCGGGACCGTCATCCTCGGGAAAGACCACATTTGCAAAAAAACTCTGCGAACAGCTCAGTCTGATGGGATATAACCCAATTCAGATTTCACTGGACGACTACTACAAGCCCCGTACGGATATTCCCAGGGACAAGAACGGAGAGATTGACTATGAGTGCCTTGAGGCCCTGCGCACGGACCTGTTCAACGATACAATGCAGGCCATCTTCAAAGGCGAAGAAGTAAAACTTCCCAAGTGGAGTTTTGCAAAGCAGGAACGCACCTTCCACGGCAAGAGCGTAAAGCTGGATGAGTTTACTGTCTTTGTCATTGAGGGCATACATGCGCTGAATCCGGTGTTCACATCCTGCGTACCCCAGGATTCACTGTACAAGGTCTACATATCCGCACTGACCCAGCTCACGCTGGATAACCACAACAGGATTTCCACCACGGACACAAGAATTCTCAGAAGGATAATCAGGGATAACAGAACAAGGGATATAAGCGCATCAGAAACACTGGCCATGTGGAAGAGCGTGACCAAGGGAGAGAAGAAACACATTTTCCCGTTCCAGATGAATGCGGACACAATGTTCAATACTTCACTGGACTATGAGATAGGGGTTCTTTCAACCTATGCAATTCCCCTGCTTTCAGAGGTGGGACCGGATAAGGGCGGAGCCTACACCGAGGCAAGACGCCTTCTGTCATTCCTCAAGAACATCAACCCCATACCTGCGGGGCCGGTGCCTTCTGATTCCCTGCTTAGGGAGTTCATAGGGGACAGTGACTACGAAGATTGAGGAGCCCCTCAGGACTCCTCATTTTCACTCATTTTCAGGATTTACCATAGATGTGGCGCATCTCTTCAAAGAGGTGCGCTACTTTATCGCGGCATTTGCCGCAGCCCGTGCCGTAACCCGTCAGGGCCTGAAGTTCCTCCAGAGTGGTGGCCTTGTCCGTTCTGACAAGCTCCTCTATCTGCTGGTCCGTTACCCCGCGGCATTCACAGACAACTGTTGCGGTTGAAGCCTTGTAGGGGTTGGGGAGATTGTTCTTCTCAAGGTAGGAGTCAATGGCGGCTCTGAGGGCCTTGTCTCCCAGGACGGAACAGTGGAACTTGTGCTCGGGAAGGCCGCCAAGGGCTGTTGTGATCATGTCAGGGGTAATGTGGTATGCCTGCTCAAGGTCCATGCCCTTGACCATCTCACTCATCATGGATGTGCTGGCTATGGCGCTTGCGCAGCCGTATGTAAGCCACCTGATGTCATAGATTATTCCGTTTCTGACCTTGATTCCCACCCTCATCTGGTCTCCGCACGCAAGTGAGCCTACCTCGCCGTATGCATCCGGTTCCCAGTTCTCATCTTTTTTCCAGATGTTTCTGGGGTTGATGAAATGGTCCTTTACCGTATCCGTATAAACCCATGTTGCCATGAAACTGTCCGACATAATCACCTCTTATCTGGTTGAAAGGTCCCTGAGCTTCTTGATGATGGGCGGAAGGACCTCAATGACATAATCAACATCCTCATCCGTATTGTAACGGCCGAGACTGAACCTAATGGAGCCGTGGGCAAGCTCAACGTCAAGCCCGCCGGCAAGCAGAACGTAGCTGGGCTCAAGCGAGCCTGTGGCACAGGCCGATCCCGTTGAGACCGCAATGCCGTACATGTCCAGCAGAAGCAGTATGGACTCTCCTTCCGCAGTGGGAAATGAGACATCCAGCGTTCCGGGAAGGCAGTGCTCCTGGCATCCGTTGACAACAACGTTGGGAACGCCCTTGAGGATGCCCTTTCTGAGACGCTCACGCATCTCCCAGAGTCTGTCATGCTCCTCTTTAAGATTCTTTTGTGCAAGCTCCGCGGCAACACCCAGGCCGTAGATGGCGGCGGTGTTGTATGTGCCTGCCCTTCTGCCGTGCTCCTGCTCTCCTCCGTGCACGAAGGGGGCAAAGGGAACGCCCTTTCTGCTGTAGAGAACTCCCACACCCTTGGGGCCGTAGAACTTGTGTCCGCTGCATGAAAGATAATCAAGATTCCACTCTTTGCAGCTTACCTTTATCTTTCCTATGGCCTGTGTGGCATCAGTGTGCATGAGCGCACCGCACCTGTGGGCCATCTCGGAGATTCTGCCTATTTCCTGGATTGAGCCCGTCTCGTTGTTTCCCGTCATTACCGACACAAGGACAACGTCCGGTCCCAGAAGTTTCTCAAGCTCTTCAAGCTTCACACGGCCCTCTGAGTCAACCGGAGCCTGATCCACCTCAATGCCCTCTTTTCTGAGGTATTTAACCGTCTCCATGATGGACGGGTGCTCAATGGTGGTTGTTACAATCCTTTTTCCCCTGCCCTGCTCTATGAGCATTTTTGCAATGGAGAAAACGGTGTTGTTTGCCTCTGAGGCGCCGCTTGTGAATGTAATCTCTTCAGGAGCACATTCAAGCATGGAAGCAACCTTGCTGCGGGCATCTTCCACAAGTGCCGCGGCCCTGCGTCCGAACGTGTGCATGCTGGATGCGTTGCCGTAAACCTCAGCCTGGGCCTGGGCAACAGCCTGTACCACTTCCGGAGCCATCTGGGTGGTTGCGTTGTTATCCATATATACGATTCTGGGTGTCATACTTCTCATAAGTTAGCAAAAGCTAATGGCCCCGTCAAGTTGGCAGAGCTTTTCAAGCTCTTTCTGGCATGCGGGATCCACCTGCGGAATAATCCTGACCGCGCTTACGGCAATTGTGCGGCTGTCATTCACCGCCGAATAGTCAGTCTTACGGTCATAGGGCTCCGTCATGAAGGGTTTTTCAACCCCGGTAATTATGTAGTGGTCAGCCACGGAGTGCTCCTCAAGGCGGTCACTGTAACTTACGTCACCAAGGGTGCAGACGGTCCATCTGCCCTTTGAGCCCTCCGGAACGTTTATGTTTATGTAGCAGCCGGGAGGACATATCTCAGTAAAGGTTTCAAGGTACTTCAGAGTGAATGCGGCGGCATCCGGGAATGCATTGCCGGCACAGCTTACGGCAATGGCCGCATAGCCTCTCACGCAGCCCTCTGCCGCGGCTCCGGCTGTGCCTGAATATACAAGGTCCGTGCTCACGTTGTAGCCGTTGTTGATTCCGGATATGACAACATCGGGGCGCCCCATGGGAACGGCGCCCATGACGGCGTAAAGTACACAGTCGGCGGGGAAGCCCGAGCAGGCGTAATGCCTTTCGGAGAGCTTTTTCACCTCAACGGGCGAGTGAAGATGGATTGCGTGCGAGCTTGCGCTGCGCTGGCCGGACGGGGCACAGACCCAGACCTCATGGCCGGCGCGGGAGAGAACGCTGTCAAGTTCCCTCAGGCCCACGGCATCAAAACCGTCATCATTTGTAAGAAGTATTTTCATTTTATTTCCCGAATACTTCGGCTCCGGCACAGGGGAGGAACCGGCTCACCCTTACCTTGAATCCGAATATGTGTTCATATTCTTCAAGTTTTGCCCTGTAAGAGTC
>CAMZGJ010000002.1 GCA_947306375.1 uncultured Spirochaetales bacterium | reverse complement strand
AGAGAAAGAACTTCAGTGGAGAGATGAAAAGGGATGAATCCGGTTATGTGTTGATTAACAATACAATCCAAGCCGGAGACATTGTCCTGATGGAGGCAGGAAGTTCCACATTCAACCTTGCCAGATACCTGTTGAAGAATTCACAGGCAAATGATGTTGTGGTACTTAACCCTGCCAACCTGAGAATCATATGGGATTCACAGAAGAAGAACGACAAGGCAGATGCAATGAAGATTGCCTGCATTGCCAGAGACATGAGGCCTGAAGCCTGGCCGAGAGTAACGGTCCCTTCAGAACAGGAACAATCAGAAAGATCTGTAATCTTGCATTGGGTTTTCCTGAGAAAGCAGGAAACAATGCTCTTCAACAGATTCTTTGCCTTGTTCAACAGTCTTGGTTACCCTGAAATAGACAAACCAAAGTTGAAAAAAGATTCTGAGTTCAGAACTGAAACAATCAACAATCTGTTGTCTTCAAATGAACTTGCCTTCACAGATGCTGTTATGCTTGAAGAACAGATTTCAGTAATCCAGTCGCAGCTTAATTTCATGGAAGACAGGCTCAGAACCATTTGTCTGAATCATCCTCAGCAGGCTCTTGCCTGGTTGTCTCTTCCCGGAATAGGTTTGGTCAATGCAGCAACACTGATTGCCTACATAGGAGATGGCTCAAGATTCACCAAGCCTGATCAACTTCTCAACTATGCCGGACTGACTCCAAAACAGAATCAATCAGGAACAGTGGACATCAAAGGCAGGATTACAAAGAGAGGTTGTACTGCTATTCGCAGAAATGTAGTCCAGGGTGCTCAGGTTGTAATGCAACTCCCGGCAACCTGTGAGATTACAAAGTTTGCGTATCGTAAGAAGAAAGAATGCCCATTCAACGGAAAAGTAGCTGTCGCAGTCGCTAACCGGATGTTGAGGACAGGCTTAGCACTGTTACATCACAACGACTTGTACAGACCTATGATTCAAGATGGGTATGACAAATTTGAAAGGAAATTGGCCTGGAATAAACTTCAAGCTCTTGTCGACCACCTAGCAAGAGACTGACAAGAGCTCGTGAATACTAAAGCCTCAAAAACGAAACCTTCAATTGAAGGTTTATCCAAATGTGCCTAAAAGTCAAGAAGAAAGCAATTTCAAATCAACTATTGACTCACAGGACAAAATAAAAGACCCTCATGGTAAAAGGAGATCAATAACCATAAGGGAAAACAAAAGGAGGTTTAAAACAAATTCTCTTAGAATATGCTTTCGAAAAGAGACTTTATTTTTTTAAAACGTTTAAGTCAATAAGAAACAACAAAAAACCCTTAAGTTCCTATTTAATGTCGCTTTTGTCCTTATGTCAGATTTCAGCCAGGTTTTTCCTGAATTCTTCAAAAGGCTCCTTCAGCAGTTCCTTACAGCGGTTCTGGAAGCCGTCGTACAGTTTTATGAAGGATTTTGCCCAGGAAGTGAGGGTAACGCCGCTTCTCTCGTGGCCGCCGTGTTTTCTCTCAACAACCGGCTTCCCAACGGCTTTTTCAAGGTTTGAGATCATGCCGTAGGCCTTGGAATAGGAGATTCCCAGTTTAGCGGCTGCACTGCGCAGGGACTTTTCCGTCTCAAGGGACTGAAGAAGCCACAGTACGCCAATGCCCATGAACTTCTCATCCCCGTTCTCAAGGTAGATTTTTATTTTAAGATTCATATCCATATCCGTACCTCCCGCAGACCCGTCTCAGAAAAGAGAACCCTGTATTTCCTGCGCCTCTCCCTGAACGGACTCCGTTTCCTCCTTCTGCCCTATCATGGCAAGAAACTGTTCCTCGGAGACAACACGCACCCCTAACTCGGCGGCTTTTGCAAGCTTGCTTCCGGCGTTCTTTCCGGCAAGAAGACAGCTTGTCCTGCGGCTGACGGAGGAAACCTCCGTTCCGCCGCGCTTTTTAATCTCCTCCATGGCCTTTTCCCTGGGCTGGAAGTGATCAAACGTTCCGGTTACGCACCAGCTCTGGCCGGCAAAAATCTGAGCTTCCGTAGGCTCTGCCTCTGAAACAGCGCCGTCATCCATGCAAAGACCAAGCTCCTCAAGGCTGTTGAGAAGCGCAATATTGTCCGGGTCAGTCAGACCGCAGACAATCTCCGCTCCGGTAAGAGGCCCTATGCCGTCAAGGGATGTAAGAACCTCAAGAGCCTTTGCGGAATCCGCAACAAGGTCCGTAAGGCTCTGCTTTGACCTGAAGCCGGCGTTCTGCAGAATCTCAATTGCCTTATGGCTGAACTCGTTCATTCCAAGGCCGGCAAGAACCCTGCGGAACGGGGTTTTTCTACTCTCTTCAACTGCCTTTGCAATAGCGGAAGTTTTCTTCTCCCCGTAGCCGGGAACGCCGTCCCTGACAAGAGAACTCCAGTCAAAGGTGTAAATGTCGGTAATTGTGCGCAGGTATCCCCTGGAGTAAAGGTCCTCAATGGTTCCGGAGCCCAGACCTTCTATGTCCATCTGCTTCTTGGCGCAGAAGAACTCCAGACGGCCCTTCTCACGGGCCGGGCAGTTTCTGTTGGGACAGAAATGGTGTGCACCGCGTTTTTCAAGAGTTGCCCCGCACTCAGGGCACACGGAAGGCATCTTCCATGTGGTGTTGCCTAACGTGTTGGGCTCAACGACGCTCTCAACTGCGGGAATAACATCTCCGCGCTTGGAAACGGCAACGGTGTCCCCTACTGCAAGTTCAAGACTGTCTATGTAATCCTGATTGTGAAGTGTCACGTTCCTTATAACCGAACCCGCAAGCTTTGCAGCCTTGATTCTGGCCATGGGGGTTATGCGTCCGGTGCGTCCCACCTGTACGTCAATGGCCTCAACAACACTCTGGGCCTGAGGCGCCTCAAACTTGTAGGCTATGGCCCAGCGCGGATGGTGCTCGGTGTAACCAAGCTCCTCCCTGAAGCCTATTTCGTTGACCTTGAGCACAAGGCCGTCTATCTCATAGGGAAGGCTCTTTCTCTCACGGGTGTGGTGCTCAATCTCATCCGGAAGGTCCGAATATGAGCAGGCCCTGCCCTCAAGACCGGCGGCAGCCAGACGGGCAGCCGCATCTTCCGCACTTGAGCGGAAATAACTTAGATTGGGATCCACCGGGAAGCCCAGGGTCTTGAGTTCGGAGAGTATCTTTATGTGGTCATCAAAGCCGCCCTCTGCCCAAAAACCCTCGTAGCAGAAAATGGAAAGCGGCACGCGCGCGGTCTCCGAGCTCTTGTTGCGCCTGATGGTTCCGGCGGCCAGGTTGCGCGGGTTTGCATAGGGCTCATCAAGGGTAAGGTTGATTCTCTGAAACTCCTCAACCGGCAGAAAAACCTCTCCGCGCACGGAAATATCAACAGGCTTGGAGAGCCTGAGCGGAACTGCCTTTATGGTCTTGACGTTGGGCGTGACGTCGTTGCCCACGCTGCCGTTGCCCCTTGTGACGGCGCGCTCCAGAATGCCTTTGCGGTAGTAGAGAACAATGGAAAAACCGTCAATCTTCTCCTCCAGCACAAAACTGGCCGCTCCGTTTGACCTGTGGATGCGGTCAATGAAGGTAAAAACCTCCTGCGCGCTGTACGCCTTGTCCAGGCTGAGAACGGGAATTGTGTGGGCAACCTCCGGAAAATCCGAGCTGAGGTCACTGCCCACACGATGGGTGGGCGAGTCCTCCGTCACGGCGTCCGGATGTTCTTTTTCTATGGCTGAGAGTTCATCAAAGAGTCTGTCATATTCCAGATCCGAGACCGGACTGCGCCCGGTTGTGTAGTAGGCGCGCTGGTATTCCTCAAGCAGGTTTCTGAGCTCCGAAGCCCTTTCCAAATAGGTCATAGAGTTATTTTATTTCACCGGGCCCAGGTCTTCAAGAAGTTCCGCCGCCCCTTTCTCCGCGCCGCCGTCCATGTTTATGATCAGGTCACAGATCTCACGGTTGCGGAACTCAGAGTCCAGACTCAGTATCCTGAGAACCTTCTCATCCTCTGTGCAGTCCATGCCTATTATGTGCTTGAGAACAGCCCTGCGCGAGCGGTCAGTGAAGGCAATGACGCATCTGCCGGGGAAGGCGTTCTTAACGGCAATTGCACCGCAGATGTCTATAGGCATTACGGCAACCCTGCCCTGCTCCATTATTGTTGAAACGTCATCCGCCCTGCAGCCGTAGTAGTGTCCGCCGTAAACCGTGAACTCCAGAAACTCCCCTCTGTCCTGAGCATTCTCAAAGTCCTTTTTGGAGGTGAAGTTGTAAAGACCCTGCTCCCCGTCACGCATTGCACGCGTTGTGGTTGTTACCGGACGTACAAATCCGTGCTTCTTTGTCAGAAGCTCTGCAAGTTCCCTCTTTCCGGCACCGGTGGGCCCCACAAGACAGACCACTCCGCCGTCTGCAAGAGAGGGAATATCCTCCGCGCCGTTGCCGCGTATCTGGTCCACAAGGCGCAGAAAGTCATCATAGCCGTTGACTGCAAGAAGACCCGTCAGGTTGTTGTTCCATGGCCTGCGGAAAAGCACGGGGTATCTGGCGCATGAGCCCAGGATGTTGTGGGCCCCGTCATCCAGAAGAATGTCCAGTGCAACAAGGTCTTTCCTTGAGCCTATGATTATATTGCGCTCCGGAACCTCCGGAAAGTCCTTGAGCAGACGCTTGGCACGCTCTGACATGCAGGTGCCGCCCACCGCCGTCACAAAGAATACCTCCCCCTTTTCGGAGAGCTTTTTTATAAACTCCTCGGCACCGGGGATGACGGGCTGGTTTTTAACAAAATCAGGGCTGGAAAAGTACTCATGACGCTCATCCAGAACACTTTCGGTGCTTCCCGCGCCCCAGCTGTTTATGTCATGGATACTGAGACCTCCCAGGTCTCTTTCCTGTGAAAGAAGGTCTATTGCATGCTGGTTGCAGGAATACAGGACGTCATCAACGTCAACGCCTATCTTCAGGGTATGTTTTTTTCTCATGGTAGTAATATTCTACTTAATATATGTATATAAGTCAAACGGATTCGGAAACATGGCCGCACAGGCGGAGAACGTATGTATAAAAGCCTGTGAAAAGACCCTCCAGGTGTGATATATTGGTTTTATGCCTGATGTTTCGGATATCTTCAATATACAGAACAAGCACCTGGTGGGCAGACTGATTGTTGCCGAGAGGGTGGACGCAGTAATCTCAGACATCTCCATGCCCAATGCGGAACACATTCTGGTTCTCTCCGGGGCGGACCTGAAAGAAAACAGAATCAGGGTGGGAAAGGTTGATATTCCCGTGCTGTCGGATGAGAAGATTGTCTACAGAAGGCAGCCGGTGCTTGCCGTGTTTGCACAGGATAACGACACCCTGGCCTCTTTCTGCTCAAAGATTAACATTGTCTACACCGAGGGTAACGGAGACAGCGGAAAGGTGAAGGAAAACTCAGCCACCTGGTCTGCGGGAGAGTTCCCGGAGACTGAAACGGGGCTGACGGTCATTTCCTCAAAGTTCCATGTCAAAAGCTTTGAAAAGGCGCTTCTTACCGAACAGAGGGTGCTTGCAAGGGAAGTTGACGGAAAACTGCATATAAAGATTGCCTCACAGTGGCCGGCTCATGTCAAAAAGAGCATAGCCGGGGCTACCGGAATGAGGAAAGAGGATGTGATAATCCATGAGGGGAGCGTTTATTCCCCGGATGACCAACTTCTGTTCTGGCCCTCTTTTGCTGCGGTTATCGCCGCGCAGGCGGCAATACGCTCGGGCAGGCTGATTGAGTTCAACGTTCCCATGTTGAGCATTCAGCCGGACATTATGTTTGAGATTTCCACCGGCGTGAGCAATGACGGGCAGCCGGTTTTCCAGAGAACGCATGTGGATGTGGACCTTGGGGCCTTCCCCCACTACACCGCCGAGTATGCAAGAAGCGTGGTGGCCGGCTGTATTCCCATCTATCATGTGCCGGCGCAGGAAGTGACCATTGACCTGTATTCAAGCTCAAGGGCTCCGGGGGTCTTCTTCGGAGATCTGGGGTACTCAATGGCGCTTGCGGCGGTTGAGAACCACTATTCGCACCTTGCCGGGCTTACTTCAAACCCGCAGGACTGGAAGATTGAGCACTCCGGAGCGGAGATTGAGTCCGTAAGGCAGTCAGACTGCAAGGACATGCACGCACAGGTGATAAGAGACTGCGCGGATGCCTCTTCCTTCTCAAGACTATATGCGGCCTACTCTCAGAAAGACATACAGAAATCATATCTGACTCCCATGTTCTCATACTCAAGGGGCGTGGGACTTGCCGCCGGAGACGGCATTCAGGGCTTCAGCAGCAAGAACGGAGAGCTCTTCGGCTACAGCGCCCGCATGACTCTGACTGAGGACAACAAGGTTGTAATCTCAGGAAGCCTTGCATACAAGAAGGCCATGGTGGAGATTGTCAAGGGAATTGTCCATGACAACCTGGGCGTGCCCATGGAGGATATTGTCTTTGAAAACCTCAACGAGGAGATGGAAAACGACCTGGGCCCCTACACTCTTTCAAGAACGGTCAGTTTCTTCCCATATACTGTGGAAAAGGCCTGCAAGAACATTATATTGAAAAAAGGCAACGGCGCAGCCCTGCCTTTGAGCGAGAAGCTTTCCTTTGACAAGACAGACAAAAACATCCTTTTTGCCTCCCACTCCTGCGGCGCGGTCTCCCTTGAGCTTGAGGTGGATCCTCTGCTCTTTGAGCTGGTTATCAGAAAGGCATGCATCAGGCTCTCCGTGGGAAAGGTCTATGACCTGGCAAGACTTGAATACAAGGCAAAGCAGGAGCTGGCTACAATTGTAAGGAAGTTCTTCCCCTGCTCAGACAAATACTTTGATGTGGATATTGTAACCGTTGTGAATCCGGAAATCAGGGTCGGTTCCGTTTCAGCCCTGATAAGGGGACTTACAATCTCCGCAGCCTGCCGGGCCCTGGGGCAGGCTCTGGGCTGCACGGTCTCGGAGATTCCCGTGACCGTTGAGGATATTGAACGGGAAACAAGCAACGCAAGGACGGAAGACAAATGAAACTGAACTGCACCATAGACGGCACACAGCAGAGCATGGTAGTGAACGCAAACAAACCGCTCAACAGAATTCTGGAGGAGCTGTCAGACAGCTTTGTCAGAAACCACGGCTGCCTTGACGCCGGCTGCGGAAACTGCATTGTGCTGATAAACGGAGCGGCAAGGCTTTCCTGCCTGATTCCCGCCTTCAGGGCAAACGGAGCTGCCATCCTTACCTACGCCGGCTTCCGCAAGACAAGGTTCTGCCATGACATTGAAAGGGCCTATGCAGAGACCGGAATCAAGCCCTGCTCCCAGTGCTACGCGTCCAAGACAATACTCATCGGCGGACTGCTGAACAGATACGACCAGACAAGGGCCTCCTCCATGATAAAGGGAGACGCGGAAAACAAGGCCAACTACTCAATCTACAGCAGGGACTACCTGGAACGTGAAATGGGCATAAACATCTGCAAGTGCACGGACATTGACGACATTGCAAAGGTGGTTGAGCTGGCCTACACCTACAGGAGGCAGAGAAGTGGCAGATAACATCAAGGCCCCCAGCATACACATCCCCAAATCCCTTGCGGACCTGCTCACGGAAAAGGGCAAAGACCCCTCCCTCAGGATATTTGCCGGAGGCAGCTACATAATGGCCCGCCCCTTCTTCTACACGGACGGAAGCGGCGATGACATAATCTCAATAACCCAGATTCCGGAACTGACAAAGGTTTCACAGACAGACCGTTACCTTGAAGCCGGCGCCTGTGTGACAATTGAGCAGCTTCTGAACTCGGGTTCATACCTGATGGGCAAGGAGACGTTCAGGGCAATTACATCCATAGCCTCCTCCATGGTAAGGTCCCAGGCCACAATTGGCGGTGCCCTGTGCACCCCGGACACAAGATTCTTCCTCAGCTGCGTACTTTCCACAATAGGAGCGCAGGTTGAGATAAGGCTTCTCTCCAAGCGCGGCCTCAAGGGACACAAGATAACAAGCTCCCAGATGTGGCTTCCTGTGAACAAGCTCTACAACTCAGAGGGAGTGTTTCTCTACGAGAACAAGGCAATTCTTACAAAGGTCAGAATCCCGGCAAAGACAAACAACATCCAGGTTTTCAGAACTCTGGGAAACCCCATGAGGGAAATGGACAGCACCGTATTCTTCGGTTTTGAATATACTCCGGTGCCCAACGGCATATCCCACCCCAACCTCTGCCTGGCCTTCCCCAAGAACGGCTTCTTCCAGAACCTGGATTTTTCAAACCAGCTTTCATCCCTCAGTTTCCCCCCTGATTCCCAGCAGATAGAGGACATGGCAAAACTACTTGAGAAAAAACTTGAGGAATCCTGTCCGTCGGCAACCCCGATTCAGAGGGAGAGGTCCAGAAGGCTGTTTGTCAGCATTCTGTATCAGATTTCCCAGGGTATTGTTTAATACGGGTATAGAACTTGATCATGTTCCTTCCGTACTTGCGGGTGTCCGTAAGCACAAGGTCCCTGTATGACTGCGGCCACTGGGACTCCTCGGCCGCCGGTATGTGCACTATGAACTGTCCTTCCGGGACAACCATGCCCCTCCTCTGGACAAGCTCCAGTATGTTGGGCTTTCCGCTCATGGGAAACGGCGGGTCCGCATAGACTATGTCATAGACCGTCCTGCACCGGGGAATGTACTTCAGTACGTTGGAAAAGAAGATTTGAATGTCACAGTCCTCCAGAGCCCAGGAAATGTTTCTCTCCATTATTTCCCTTTTGGCCCTGTCCAGCTCAACAAGATGCACCGTCTTTGCACCGCGGGATGCGGCTTCAAGACCCACGCATCCGCTTCCTGAAAAGAGATCGCAGAATGCAATTCCCTCCATGGGGCCTATTATTGAGAACAGAGACTCCCTCATCCTGTCCATGGCGGGCCTTATTTCAAGGTTTCCCTCCGGTATTATGACTTTGCGGCCGCAGTATCTGCCGCCTGTAATTCTCATTGTAAGCATCTTCTTATTACCGCATTCTCCATTTTAATCAGGCCGGGGTCTTCCTCCAGTATGGCTTTGACCTCCTCCCTTGCGCACTTGATCATCTCAAGGTCCTTCTCCCGGTCCAGGGCTGCAAACCTGAGGTTTGTAAAACCGCTCTGCCTGAGGCCGGACATTTCTCCGGGACCTCTTATCCTGAGGTCCTGTTCGGCTATTACAAAGCCGTCATTGGTCTGTCTGAGAACGGACAGCCTCTTTGCAGCATCTTCCGTGGGATCCTCTCCGTGGACCAGAAAACACCAGGACTGAAGGGTACTTCTTCCCACACGGCCGCGCAGCTGGTGCAGTGCGGACAGGCCGAACATATCCGCATGGTCTATGACCATTACAGTTGCATTGGGAACGTCTATTCCAACCTCAACAACACTTGTTGCAACAAGAAAGCGTATCTTTCCCGCGGCAAAGTCATTGAGAATCTCTATCTTCAGGTCATCTTCCAGACGGCTGTGGATCATGGCTCCCCTGTACCCGGAATATCGTTCGGCAAGCTTGCCGAACATCTCCTCCACGGAGCGCAGCTCTCCCGTCTCATCCTCCTCAATGCGCGGATAGACAAAGTAGACCTGATGGCCCCTGCCAAGTTCCTCTCCCACTGCCTTGTACATCTCATCCATGCGTTCGGGCCCCACCCTGAATGTCTTTATGGGAAGCCTTCCCGCAGGCATGGTCTTAATGGTGGAAACGTTAAGGTTTCCGTAAATAGTAAGTGCCAGGGTCCTGGGGATGGGGGTTGCGGTCATGAGAAGTATATCCGGGTTTGTACCCTTCTCAGAGAGGGCTCTTCTCTGCTCAACACCGAAGCGGTGCTGCTCGTCTATTATCACGTAGCCCAGGTCCGCATACTCAACGTCCTTTGAGAACAGGGCATGGGTTCCTATTATCAGGTCCACCTCTCCGGCCTTCAGGGCCTGCAGAAGAAGACGGCGGCTTTTGCCCTGGACCTGGCCGTCCAGGTAGGCCACGTTCACACCGGTTTTCTCAAGAAGTTTTGCAGCGCTCTGTGCATGCTGGCGGGCCAGAAGCTCGGTGGGCGCCATGAATGCAACCTGACGCTTCTCCTGTATGGCGTGAAGTGCGCTTATCCATGCAACAAGGGTTTTTCCGGCTCCCACATCTCCCTGCAGGAGGCGGTTCATGGGCTGGCCTTTGCTCATGTCCTCCCGGATTTCATCCAGAACCTTTATCTGGTCTCCGGTCAGATTGAAAGGAAGGCTGTCTATGAAGTCCTGCTCCGCCTTGTAAATCTTCTTGGGAACGGCACGCCTGTGGCTGCTGTCAGTGCGGCGCAGGGAGAGCATCTGCATGTAGAAGACCTCGGAAAAACCGAGAGTGCGCAGTGCCTGTCTTATATCTTCCTCATTCCGAGGATTGTGCATCTTCCTTATTGCGCTGTCCCTGTCAGTGAGCCTGTACTTTGCATACAGTTTTTCCGGAAGGTCGTTTTCAATGCGGTCAATCCGGTTAAGGGCGTTCTTAATGTCCCGTCTGACGGCAGTCTGGGTCAGAGTGCCGCTTAAAGAATAGACGGGAAGAAGGCCTCCGTTTACCACAAACTCTGAGACAACAAGGTCCTCCTCCCTGACCGGAGCAATGTCAAACTGTGAGAACTGGTAGGGGCCCGTGCCCCTGTAGGGCATCTGGTCCGCAAAGAGCCTGTAGTACTCCCCTTCATGAAGTACATGGTCCAGGAACATGCGGTTAAAGCCCAGAAGCTCTCCGCGGACGTTGTTCTCAGTGTCCTGAACAACGGCCTTAACGCTCTTCAGTCCCTTTCCGAAAAGGCTCTTTCTTATGACCCTTACAATGGTGTTTGTCTTGAATCCGGAAGAGACCTGGTTTCCTATGCAGACCCTGTGGGTACGGTCCTCATACCCTCTGGGTCTGAACAGGACAAGGTCCTCTATGTTCTCAATTCCCAAAGCTGCATAGGCACTCTGGGCCTTGGGTCCCACCCCGGTGAGCTGTCTGATTGAAACGGCTTTCAGTTCGCTGTCCGTCATCCGTACAAGCTCCGAAAAACCTACAATGAAACCAGGAAGGCAACAAGCGCCTGCACGCCGTACTTCAGACCGAAGTAAATTGCACCGTAGAAGATAATTGATGAAATAACCAGCTTCCGGTCGGAGGGATTGCCGTTTGAATAAAAAAGCCTGAACACAACGGAGACCGGGCTGTTGAGGGTCCTGTCAAGACCGTCCAGCCACAATTTGGATGCAGGGCTTCCGAATGCGTCTATGCAGGCTCTTGCTATGAGCATAACAAGCAGGATTATAAAGAAATATCTGAATATGTAGTACCAAAGGTTCTGGACAACAACCGCAACCACAAGCCAGATTGTGAACTTTGCGTTCACCGCAATCATCTGCAGAAGGCTTCTGACAATGTTCAGGCACATAAGGGCCACAAGAGGAGACCAGTCCACCCGGCCGGAGTTGAAACTGCGGCCGCGGAAGATGTTGAGGTACGGGTCCGTGACGGAACTTAGGATTCTGTACAGATTTCCGTTGCGAATCTCCGGGTTGCGCACCCATGATAGTATGAGCCTTATCCAGATAAGGGTTGAATAGACAGACAGCAGCCCTGCCAGTACGGAACACAAAGAATAAACTGCTTGCATAATTCCTCCCTACTCCGAATAAACGTCGCAGACGCCCTCAAGGGCTCTGATTTCCTTAGCCATGTCCTCTGTTGCATTGAGGGTGAAGGACGGGTCAGCCGCAATGTGTCTTGCTGGTTTTATGTAGCTTCCGTCCTCCTGGATACCGGCGTAGACTACAAACTCCACGAATGCCGAGCCCCTGTACTTGGAGCACAGCTTCTTAAGATCCGCAACAGTCTGTCTGGAAGCCTTGCGGGCATCCATCTCCACAATAACCTTGTGAGGAGAAAGAGGTCTGAGCTGGGACATGTCCGCAACAACCAGATCCGCCGAGAAGCTTGCGCTTCCGTTGTACTCCTTGAATGAACCGCGGAAGGCCATGATTCTGCCCTTCTGTACAACGGACTCGCACAGTGACCACTGTGTGGGAAACACCGTCACGTCAAGCTTTCCGTTGTAGTCCTCAATTATCACATGGCCCATTCTGGAGCCGCTCTTGGTGGTTATGGTCTTTACGTCCGTAACAAGGCCCATGACGTTGAACTTTGTTCCGGTGGTGAAGCGCTCCGGCTTTCCTATGTTGAGCCTTACGCAGTTCTTCCAGATTTCCCTGTATGTGTCCAGCGGGTGGCCGGAGAGGTAGAAGCCTATGTAGGTCTTCTCAATCTCCAGTTTCTGCATAAGGTCATAGTCTGCAATGACCTTCATCTCAAAGCTGGTCATGCCCTCATCCTCGGCTCCGAACAGCATGTTCTGCCCGAAGCTCTTTGCTTCCTTGTCCTCTCTGACGCTTCTTACAGCCTCCTCGTAGTTGGAAAGCAGCGTGGGTCTGTTGTAGCCGAAGCAGTCAAATGTTCCGCTGTTTATCAGACCTTCCATTGAGCCTCCGTTGAGGACCCTGGAGTCCGCCCTTCTTATGAAGTCCATGAAGTCGGTGAACGGACCGTTGGCGTTTCTCTCCTCCAGGATGGCCTTTACCGTAGCCTCGCCCACTCCCTTGATTCCGGCAAGTCCGTAGACTATGTTGCCGTCCACAACGTTGAAGAACACCTCTGAATTGTTTATATCAGGAGGCAGGATCTTAATGCCCTTGCCCTTTACGTAGTCCAGGTATTCCTTGAACTTGTCCCCGCTTGAAATCTCATTGGTAAGGTTTGCCGCATAGAACTCCGCCGGGAAGTGGCACTTCATGTAGGCGGTTCTGAATGAAAGGACCGTGTAGCACACGCTGTGGCTCTTGTTGAAGCCGTATCCGGCAAACGGGGCCAGCATGTCAAAGATCTCCTTTGCATGCTCCTCCGTGTGGCCGTTCTTAACGGCTCCGGCAATGAACTTCTTCTCCTGCTCCGGAAGCATGTCCTTTTTCTTCTTACCCATGATCTTGCGAAGGGTGTCTGCTTCTCCCAGGGAAAAGCCCGCAATTATCTGGGCAACCTTCATTACCTGCTCCTGGTAGACTATAACGCCGTATGTGGGTGCAAGCAGGTCTTTGAGGCTCTCATCAGGATACACTATTGCCGTTCTGCCGTGTCTTGAGTCTATGTACTGCGGAATGAACTGCATGGGACCCGGTCTGTACAGGCTGGTCATTGCGTCCAGCTCCTCAAACCTTGTGGGTTCAAGCTTTCTCAGATTCTCCTGCATGCCCGGACTTTCAAACTGGAAGACCATGGTGCTGTCTCCGTTGGACATCATCCTGTAGGTGTCTGGGTCATCCATGGGCACCTTCTCCAGGTCAAAGTCCGGAATTCTGCGCCTTACAAGCCTTACGGTGTTTCTCAGAAGAGTGAGAGTCTTGAGGCCCAGGAAGTCCATCTTGACAAGGCCGCAGTCCTCCAGCACCGTCATGGTGTACTGGGTGGAGATACTGCCCGTCCTGGGGTCCATGTAAAGCGGGACGTAGTTCTTAAGCGGCGTTCTGCCTATTACAACACCGCATGCGTGGGTGCTTACGTGTCTTGAGAGGTTCTCAAGCCTGAGGCTTACGTCAAAAAGCTCCTCATAGACGCCTCCGCGGGCGCGGAACTGCGCTAGCTCCGGCTTAGTGTCCAGCGAGTACTGCAAGAGCGAGCTGTAGCCCTGCTTTTTGGCATCGTCCGGCAGGACATCCTCTATGTACTTCGTGAGGGCGTTGGACTCGTCAAACGGGATGTCCAGCACACGGGCTACGTCCTTTACAACGGCCTTTGCCTTGAGGGTTCCGAATGTTGCTATCTGGCCCACGCGGTCCTTGCCGTACTTTTCAGTGACGTAGTTGATTACGTCCTGCCTGCCCTCGTAGCAGAAGTCTATGTCAAAGTCCGGGAGGCTTATGCGGTCCGGGTTGAGGAAGCGCTCGAACAGCAGGTCATGGGCAATGGGGTCAACGTTGGTTATGTCTATGCAGTAGGCAACAAGGCTTCCGGCTCCGCTTCCCCTTCCCGCGCCTACCGGGATGTTGTGGGTCTTGGCCCAGTAAATGTAGTCACGCACAATGAGGAAGTATGAGTCAAAGCCCATCTTGGTAATGACCCCCAGCTCATAGGTAAGACGCTTTTCCAGCACCTCACGCTGCTTCTCATCCTCCTTGTAGCCCGGATATCTGCGCTCCAGACCCTCCCACGCAAGGGATGTAATGTACTCCTTGGTGTCCGCGTAAGGCTGCGGAACATCCACCTCCGGAAGCTGGGGACCGGGAAACTCAATCTTGAAATCCGCGCACATCTGCGCGATTTTCACGGTATTCTCAATTGCCTCAGGGTAGTCCTCAAAGAGTTTTGCCATCTCATCCGGGCTTCTCATATAGAACTGCTCAGCCTCATAGCGGAGTCTGTTCTCGTCACTCTTCTTTCTGCCTGTTCCTATGCACAGGAGTATGTCATGAGCGTTTGAGTCACTCTTGTCCACATAGTGGATATCATTTGTTGCAACAAGCGGCAGCTCAAGGTCCCTTGCCAGTTTGACAAGGCGCGGCAGGACCTTCTGCTCCTCCTCAAGGCCGTGTCTCTGAAGCTCTATGAAGTACCTTCCGGGAAACTGCTCTTTGTACTTTCTGGCCGTTTCATACGCCTCCTCCGGGTAGGCGCTGAGCAGTTTCTGGGGAATCTCCCCGGCAAGACATGCGCTGAGACAGATAAGGCCCTCAGAGTGCTCAAAAAGACTCTGCTCGTCAATTCTGGGCTTATAGTAGTAACCCTCCGTCCATGCAATTGTGTTCAGTTCCATGAGGTTGTGGTAACCTCTGTCAGTCATGGCAAGAAGGATAAGATGGTAGTACTTGTTGTTGGAGTCCTTAATCTCCCTTCCCGTGGGAGCAATGTAGAACTCACAGCCTATGATGGGCAGAATGTCCGCTTTGCGGCACTGGGTGTAGAACTCAATTGCACCGAACATGTTTCCGTGATCGGTTATGGCAAGCGCGTTCATGCCCAGCTCTTTGGTTCTCTTAATGTATTTCCTGATGCTTCCGGCACCATCCAGAAGTGAGTAATCAGTATGGTTGTGAAGGTGTACAAATTCGGCCATAGGACAAGTATAAACAAAATCTTCAGAGAAGACCATGAATACTACTTGTAGAGTGCAAGAATTTTCTCAAGTCTTTCAACAAACCTGTTTCTGTATTTCTCCGGGGCAAGCACTTCCACTGAATCCAGGCCCTGGATTATGCCCAGCATGAGTTCTATGGAGTTTTCCGCCTCAAAACTGCAGATGTAGCTGCCGTCCGCCGTTTTCTCCGTCTTTATCTCCCCGTGGGCAAGGCGGCTGAAACTGTTCAGAGCACTCTTCTCGGTAACCTTGAGCACAACCGGTATGGTGTCTATAACCTCATTCACTGAAGCTGAATCTATCTTCTTTGTGAACACTTTCAGGTTGTCCGGAATTGTGTATGTTGCCTCAAGAATCTCAACCTTGTTGATCTTTGCAATCTCAAGGGTCACTATCTCGGTGGTGTGCCTGAGTCTGCCTGTTACCGTTATGGGGTTGCGCCCGGTCTCTCCCTCAACAAAGCCTATGAAGTAAGGGGCAAGTTCAGCCTCCTCCTCTTCATTGTTCTGCGTGTGGGTTATTCTGACCATTCTTCCGGACGTCCAGGCGTCTATGAGCACCTCCAGAGTGGAGTTGTACTTTCCGTAGTCATTTTTGTCATTCATCTGGCTTTCCAGTTCCTCAGCCAGTGAATTTATGTTCCCTGCAACAGACGGTGCATAGCGCAGCATGTTCTTTGCAATCTTCCTCAGTCCTGAGGAAAGGTGCGGATTTCTGAATTCAGACTTTGTCAGAAGGAGTTCGGCTCCCAGGTTTATGGCAAGGCTCTCATATACACTGAGCGCAAGCTGCTCCCCGTCTTCCGGAACCTTAATTTTGACAAGGCCCTTCTCCTCATAGATTTCCGCATCTGTTACCTGCATGAGCTCTTCTATGTAGCGTCCTACCGTTGAGCGGTGAACCCCCATCCTTCTGGCTATGTCGGATTTTCTCAGACCTTCAGGATGAGACATGAGAATGAGTTCAAGTTGTGCAACTCTGTCGCCTTTCACTATTTTCTCCTGTGTTATCGTTTACAGTATATCGGTTTATCTCCGCTTGTTGCAAGTTTGTTGCAAAACATTTTAAGAATATGTCCTCACTTGACCTTTGTTGCACCTTTTGAAACAATTTCAATATGGACTTTGAAGAAAGAATTGAGACGGACCTCTCTTACATGCAGGACCAGCTGCGCCAGCTTAATGAAATTGTTACCGATCTCCAGCAGCAGGTAATGAAGCTTGAACGCCAGAATGAATATCTCAAGGGCAAGCTGGAGGAACTGGACACTGAGGCCCGCCCCAACAGAAAACCGCCCCACTATTGATAACTGCCCGCGCTGAAACATAGCAGTTCCGCCTGGAGACACGTTTATTCCTGCTTCAGGCGGAACAGTTCCGCCCGAGAGACACTTTTTTACTCTTCCGGGCTGAACTCAATGCTGGACTCAGTGACAAAGGGGACCTTTCAGAAATCAGCCCCTCGGGTTAGCGAGGGGCTGAGTGTAAATATCAATATAATTACTTGCTCAGAAGCATGGCGTCATTGGCCTCTGTGCTTCCGCTGGCCTTGCTGAAAAGATCTATCAGGTAAGGCACGGTGAGTTTTTTCTTCTCTTCTCCGCGGATATCCACCACAATGCGGCCGGCATCCATCATGATAAGGCGGTTGCCGTGTTCAATGGCGTCCTTCATGTTGTGGGTAACCATCAGAGTTGTGAGATTGTGCTTGCTGACAATCCTGTCAGTCATCTCAAGGACCTTGGCGGCAGTCTTGGGGTCAAGAGCTGCGGTATGCTCGTCAAGAAGCAGGAGGTCGGGCTTCCTGAGAACAGCCATGAGAAGAGTCAGAGCCTGTCTCTGGCCTCCGGAGAGAAGACCCACCTTTGTTGAGAGTCTGTCTTCAAGTCCCAAGTTCAGTGCAGCAAGCTGCTTTTTAAAATCTTCACGCTCAGCGTCGGAGATTCCCCACTTAAGTCCCCTCTTCTGGCCGCGCCTGTTGGCAAGAGCCAGGTTTTCCTCAATGAGCATGTTTGCGCTGGTACCCATCATGGGGTCCTGGAAAACACGGCCAAGGATTGAGGCGCGCTTGAAGTCCGGAAGGTGCGTAATGTCCTTGCCGTTGGCTATGATTGAGCCCGAATCAACGGGGAAGGCACCGGCAATCAGGTTAAGCATGGTGGACTTACCTGCTCCGTTTCCGCCTATGACTGTGACAAAATCTCCGTCCTCGAGGGTCAGTGAGAGGTTGTTGATGGCAACCTTTTCGTTGACGGTGCCCTTGTTGAAGGTCTTACAGATGTTTTTGATTTCAAGCATTGCGTCCTCCTTTCCTGCCGGCCTTCTGGCTTGCAAGTTTCTTCCAGTAGGGAATTGCAAGGAAGACGGCAACTATTGTTGCGGAGATGAGCTTGAGGTCGTTGGTGTTCAGACCCAGCTGGAGAGTGACCTGCAGTACAAGGTAGTAGATGATTGCACCGATTGAGACACCCAGGAGCTTGAGGGCAAAGTTCTTGAAGAACTTCTTTGTGAAGACCTCACCTATAATGACGGCGGCAAGACCTATGACTATGGCACCGCGTCCCATGTTGATGTCCGCACTGCCCTGGAACTGGGCAATCAGAGCGCCGGAGAAGGCAACAATGGCGTTGGAGAAAACAAGTGCAAGAATGATGTTGTTCTTGACGTTGATCCCCTGGGCCTTGGCCATGTTGGGGTTGTCTCCGGTGGCACGCATTGAGCAGCCGCGCTCGGTACCGAAGAACCAGTACATGAATCCGATCACAATTGCAGTGAGCAGGATGATGAGCGGAAGCGGGTTGCGCAGTGAAAGCTCACGGACATAGCGCTGGGAAACCAGCAGCGGATACTTGTCAACGCTGACCGGCTGGTTTGCACGGCCGCCCATGATTCTCAGGTTGATTGAGTACAGGGCAAGCTGTGTCAGAATTCCGGACAGGATGGCGGGAATCTCACACTTTGTGTGAAGAAGTGCAGTGATCAGGCCTGCAACTCCGCCGGCGCACATGGCGACAAGAACTGCCAGCCACGGATTGCAGCCGCCGCGGATAAGCATGACACAGACCGCGCCGCCGGTGGCAAAGGAGCCGTCTACGGACAGGTCGGCTATGTCCATGATCTTAAATGTTATGTACAGGCCTATGGCCATTATTCCCCAGATGATACCCTGTGAGACAGCACCCGGGGTGGCATTAAGTAAAGAACCGAAAAAATCCACTTTCACACCTCAATCAGAATGCCTGGTAGCCTGCCGGAGCCTTGATTCCGTAGACTTCACACATCTTTGCGTTGTACATCTTGATGGCGGGAGCGTATTCAATGGCCATTTCGGAAACCTTGGCCTCGCCCTTGAGGATCTTTGCAGCCATGTTGCCTGTTGTTACGCCCAGGTCGTAGTAGCTGATTGAGAGGGTTGCAACTCCGCAGCCTTCACAGAGAGCCTGCTCACCGCAGAATGCGGGAACCTTTGCCGGAACAAGGATGTTGGCAATTGCCTCGGTGTTGGATGCAGCCGTGTTGTCCGTGGGAATGTATACAACCTGTGCCCACTGTGTTGCATTCTGTGTAACTGAAGCAATGTCGTTTGTGTCGGTAAAAGCAAAGTGTCTTGTCTCAACGCCTGCTGCTTTGAGAACTTCCTCAACCTTTGCAACCTGGAAGATGCTGTTTGCCTCTGCACTGCAGTAGAGCATGCCTACCTTCTTTACTCCGGGGAAAATCTCCAAAATCATTCTGGCCTGTTCGTCAAGAGGCGGCTGGTCGCTGGTGCCGCTGACGTTTGTGCCTACAAGACCGCTGAAGTTGTCAATGTCCAGAGCCACGCCGTAATCAGTAACGGATGTTCCCAGAACGGGAATGGTGTTTGTTGCAGAAACAGCAGCCGTAAGTGCCGGTGTTGCATTTGCCATGATAAGGTCTGTGTTTGATGAGACAAAACCGTTGACTATTGTTGCACAGTTGTTGATCTCTCCGGATGCATTCTGGACATCAAAACTGACCTTGTCACCCAACTGTTCCACCAAAGCCTTCATGAAGCCCTCTGTGGCTGCATCAAGAGCGGGATGCTGGACAAGCTGGACAACTCCGACCCTGAATGTGCCGGGGGCTGTCTTTTTCTCTGAAGCTCCGCCTGCAAAAACAGATGCAACAAGGCAGACAGCAATGGTCAGAACCAAAAAAACTTTCTTCATATTGTTTTCCTCCGTTAGAGTACCCTGTTATTAAACAGGAAAATCAAAATAAAAAAAAGAGCCACACCTATGTGCGGCTCTGTTATTTGCATATCCTGATGCTCAGGCGGCACATACCCCTTTATTCTTTGAGTAATAATAAGAATAAGCGTAGTAAGTTCTGCCTGACATAATTCAATCCTCCGGTGCAACGCACCTTACTTTTCTGATGTTACTGCCAACAGAAACATCTTGTCAACCACATTTTTCCACACGCCCCGCCCTCCTGCCCTCCTGCCCTGCCGGGCGATTTTACAAAGCTTAATTGGCTGAAACAACTGTCCACCACCCTCCGGATTGAGTAGTTGTATAGCCTTCATGCAGGTAGGCAGTCGGGTCATTGTTAAATGTTCCGTCGGTTATGACAATGTGTTTCACGGAGGAGCTGTCAGTTCCGTTCAGACTGCCGGTGAAAGTGCCGCCGCTAATATTCACGGTTCCGGCCAGAGCCTCAACAACGTTGCCTGATGAAACAGAGAATGTACCGCCGGAAATATTCACGGTTCCGGTTGAAGCGTTGCTCACCTGACCGTTGACCGTTATGCCGGATATGCTCATTGTCCCTGTGCTGCCAAGATACTCAACACTGCCCGTCAGTGTTCCTGAGCCTTCCAGGGTTACGGAGGCTGCAGCTGAACGGACAGAGCCTGTCAGGGTTGTTCCTGAAGTCAGGTTG
>CAMZGJ010000001.1 GCA_947306375.1 uncultured Spirochaetales bacterium | reverse complement strand
GTGGTCATTGACGGAAAGCTTTACGGGCTCCTCAACTCCGGCAACCTTGACGGGGGTGTCGTTGGTGACGTCGTAGATTATGTAGACCTTCAGTCCCCTCACCGGCTCCTGAATCTCGGCCTTTACTTCTCCGTTGAGGAACCTTGTGTACTTTACCGGAATGTCCAGGGTGGGACACGTGTAGTCATCCGGTACCCTGCCTGAGGGAATCTTCTTGCTGCCCAGTTCATCAATGAACATGACCTTGCGGAGAATCTCCGCCTCGGACATCTCATAGCGTGATGCAAGATTCTTTGAAAGCTTTTTGTAACGTTCAAGATACAGGCGTCTGAGGTGCTTGACCACCTTGCCTGCAAGATACTCGGAACCCGGACCTGTGATGATGCCGAGTCTGTGCGGCTTGATTATACTCATTTCTTACCCCTTGGGACTTTACGGCAGGACTCATCTTCCTTCCCGAAGTTCATCCTGCCGTCCGGGTATAAGTATAGTTGTTATTTCAGCCTGTTACAACCGTTCCGGTCTGGCCTTTCATTGCCTGAAGAGCCTTGTCCAGAGAGGTGATCAGAGCTTTTCTGCCGGGTTTGCTCTTTGCAAACTGAACGCATGCCTGCACCTTGGGAAGCATTGAGCCGGGCGCGAACTGACCCTCATCAGCATACTTCAGTGCTTCTTCAACGGACATTTTTGACAGCCACATTACATTGGGCTTGTTGTAGTTGATTGCCACTTTCTCAACTGCCGTAAGGATAATGAGAAGGTCTGCATCAATAAGCTCCGCAAGCTTCTCGGATGCAAAGTCCTTGTCTATGACAGCCGGTGTTCCTACCAGGATTCCGCCCTTTCTCACAACGGGAATTCCGCCGCCGCCCACGGTAACAACAATGTAACCGTCCTTGATCAGGGCCTCTACGGCACCCTTTTCAATTACGTCTATGGGCTTGGGAGAGGGAACAACCTGTCTGTAGCCGCGTCCTGCATCCTCAACCATTGTGTAGCCCTTTTCCTTTGCAATCTTCTCGGCAGTCTCCTTGTCATAGAAGGCTCCCACCGGCTTTGTGGGATGTGAGAAAGCGGGGTCGTTCTCATCAACAAGAACCTGCGTGACCACCGTTGCAATCTCCTTTTTGATCTTCCTGGCTGCAAGCTCGTTGCCTATTGCGTTCTGAAGGTGATAGCCTATGTACCCCTGGCTCATTGCGCCGCATTCGGGGAACGGCATATCGGATTTGATGGCTTTTGCCTCCGCTGCAGTGGCCATACCCAGATTGATCATTCCTACCTGAGGTCCGTTTCCGTGTGCAATTACAACCTCATTTCCCTGTTCAATCAGGTCAACAATGGGTTTTGCGGTTTCGCGTACCAGTTCAAGCTGTTCATAGGGGGTGTTCCCCAGAGCATTTCCGCCAAGTGCAATAACTATTTTTGCCATAAAGACCTCCTGTTAGTCTTCCTTTTGTTTTCCACGTTGAATTGTAAATGCAAATGCAACAAACTGCAACAAATCTTTACAATCGTCACTGCCCGCTTCCCACATACTCCTGAGATGTGTTCTCACTGCCGAATGAAGCGCCTCCCTGCACCGTTGTATACCACCTTCCGTCCTGCCCCAGAGCCATGGAACGCGTGGATGCCGACCATGCGGAATAAACAGGCTCCCCGTCCCACCAGGACATGGCCCGCGCCTTCTCAACACGCTCCAGAACCTCCCTGGTCCCGTAGCCTTCATACTGCGCGCTCTCACCGGAAGACCACACAACTGCATCCTGCACATCCGCGCCCTGCTCGGGCGATACACTCAGGCTCAAAATCCCGTTGTTCTCTGAAAGCCCTCCTCCGGAGCAGACGTTCACAACACTGTTTTCATGTTGTTTCACCCCATCCGGAAGAGCCTCACACCACCAGATTACAACAAATTCTCCTGCCTGAACGTTCTCATCCGGCAGAATGCACACCGTCCTGTAATCTCCCGGAATCCCGTCATAAAGTGCCATACCGGCAAGACTCCCTCCGTGAAGAACTTTCAGTTCCGTCCTGTCAGGCCGGGTCTTGGTACCCTTTGTAGTAAACTCATTTATCCTCATCACGGCAGGATCCGGGTTGTAACCCCAGACCTCAACGCTGAATGTGGCGCTGTTTCCCGCACCGTCACGCACTGTCCCCTGAAGGCGCACGCTGGTGCCCGCCTTAATCCCCGTTTGAGGATACAGTGTCAGAACATTGCCGTTTATTTCCGAACAACAGGGTGAAAACGCATCCTTCCGGGCAAAAACATCCTCATCAAACACCAGCTCAACCCTGTCAACATCCACTGCCCGGGCTGAAACAAGAACCGGAAAAGCAGTATCCGAAAGGGTGAGCATGTTCACGAACTCAGCACTTTTACTTCCGTCCTCACCGCAGGAAACCATAAATAACGCACAAACAACGGCCAAAAGAATTATTCTCATCTTACGCACTCCTGAAAAAGCTCTCATTTATAGTTATGGGCGCAAATCCCCGTTTCCATACCCCCTTTTTTTCATGTTTGTTTTACTTTTGGGCACAGGGGTGTTATATTAGACGGGCGAGGTATTGAAATGAGCGAAGTTATACTTAATTCGGAAAACTTTGAGACGGAAGTACTTAAGTCCGACAAACCTGTATTGGTGGATTTTTTTGCAACATGGTGCGGTCCCTGCAAGATGACGGCTCCGCATGTGGCAAAGATTGCAGAAGCTTATGAGGGAAAGGTAAAAGTCGGCGTGCTTGATGTGGATGAAGCCCCTGAAATTGCACAGAATTACGGCGTGAACTCAATCCCCACCCTTTTGGTATTCAAAAACGGAGAAGTTGTGAAACAGCACATAGGCAGTGCAAACTTCCCCGTCCTTGACGCAATGCTCAGAGGCATCTGATCAGAGACTGTATTTCTCCATAAAGCGTGAGTAGGCCCTGTTGAATCTCTCACTGTTGTGCTTGTATTCATTCAGGGTCTCATGCACGTTCAGATTATTGCTTGAAGCATCTATAATACAACCGGCTATGTTGGAACAGTGGTCGCTGACCCTTTCCATGCTTGTCAGTATGTCCGAAAGTATGAAACCGGCCTCTATGCTGCATCCGCCTGCCTGAAGGCGCTTTATGTGGTTGGTTCTTATGACATCCTTCAGGTAATCCACAACCTGCTCAAGCGGCTCCACCAAAAATGCGTCATCCAGGCTTTCCTGGGCAAACGCATTGTAGGCCAGTTCGCAGATTTCATTGATTGCCCTGCACATAACCTCCATCTCGTTGCCTGCAGCATCCGAGAACAGAATTCCCTTTTCCTTCATCTCCGCGGAAGATTTCATGATGGACACGCTGTGGTCTGCAATTCTCTCAAGGTCGGTAATCATCTTCAGATACTCACCGGCGCGCATACTTTCCTCTTCGGCTATCTTCATGCTGCTCAGCTTGACCAGGTAGGTTCCGATTATGTCCTCATAGTGGTCCGTAATGTCCTCTTTCTTCTGAATTCTCTCCGCAAGTTCATCCGAATACACGTGAAGTGAGACAATTGCATCTTTTATGGACTCTCTGGAGGCCCTGGCCATCTCCAACATCAGTGCATGACAGCGCTCCAGAGCAAGGGCGGGAGTGCGGAGCAGCAGTTCGTCCAGCTCTTCCTTCTTCTCCACGGCGGTCTCCGGCAGTAGCCATGCAAGAAGCTTTTCTATCAGGCCGTTGGAGGGAACAACAATTGCCACACACAGCAGTTTGTAGACTGTGTGAACAAAGGCTATTGTAAACGGATTTGCAGACTCATATATAATTGCCGGATTTGCGGTGTGCTTCACAATGAGGAAGACCGTAAGCCAGAACACGGTGCCTATGACGTTGAACACAAGGTAGTAGTACGCAGATCTCTTTGCGTTGGTGTTGGTTCCCACTGAGGAGAGAATGATGGGCACGCAGGCGCCTATGTTCATACCCATGATCAGGGGAATTGCGGTCTCATAGGAGATTATTCCGGTCAGAGACAGGGACTGCAGAACACCGACCGAGGCGGAGCTGGACTGGATTATTGCGGTAAGCACCGCACCCACCAGAATGCCCAGGAACGGGTTTGACAGACTGACTATCATACTGTGGAACTGCGGAACATCCTTGACCGCCGAAACGGCGGAGGACATGGTTTCCAGTCCGAACATCAGGGTTGAGAAACCCAGAAGAATCATTCCGGTGTCTCTTCTCCTGGAGGTCTTGCCGGTAAGCAGGAACACAACACCTATGAGGGAAAGGACAGGGGTGAAAGATGAGGGCTTGAGAAGCTGCAGGACAAGGCTCCCGCCCGATATTCCCGAGAGTGAGAGTATCCAGCCGGTTACCGTGGTTCCCACGTTTGCACCCATGATCAGATTCATGGACTGGCTCAGTGTCATGAGGCCGGAGTTCACAAAACCCACAACCATGACCGTGGTGGCGGATGAACTCTGGATTGCGGCAGTGACCACAAGTCCGGTCATAATGCCCATGAATCTGTTGTCAGTCAGGCTGCTCAGTATGGTCTTGAGACTGTTTCCGGCGCGTCTTTTGAGGGACTGGCCCATGACGTTCATTCCGAACAGAAACAGGCTCAGGCCTCCGATCATTGTCAGTAAATCAAAAATATCCATGGCATTCTCAACCTATGACGGTGCCTTCGAAACGGCCGCCTTCAAGAACTGCAATTGTATTTGCAATGTTTCTGCCGTCCGAACAGACAACCTTTATTCCGGCCTCCTGGGCAAGACGGGAGGCAATGGGATCGAACGGAACGTTCTTTCCCGGGACCCATTCATTCCCCACCATCTTCCTGAAGTCCTCCCAGCTTATGCTGTCCAGAGGTCTGGCGTCCGGATTCTTCCGGGGATCGTCCGTATAGACTTTGCTTATGTTTGAAAGGTTTATTACAAGCTTGCCGCCGAATCTGCGGGCAAGGTAAACGGCATCCGTATCCGTTGAGAAACCTGGTTTCCAGCCGCCGGCAACAAGAACGCGTCCGGCAAACTCAATATCCTCACGTGTGGGATCTGTTACAAGCGGATCTTTACACAGGTCTCCCATCAGGGCACGTACAAGTTCACCGTTCAGATGGGTTGCCCTTATGCCTATCCAGTCCTGGGCGCTGTCGCTCATTGCGGCATTGCCGTCAACGGCCTCCCTGTAGGCTGTCTGATAGCGTCTTGCAGGGGCACCGCCGCCGCAGACAAAGACCAGACGGGAACCGGGGTTGTCTGAAAGATATTTCCTCACACCTGCCGCAAAATCCTTGAGAAAGGCCGAATCAACCCCGTCCGGGGCAATGATTGAGCCGCCGAGTGATATTACCGATAAACTCATAACAGTACCTCTGGAATGATTATACCATTTTACCCGTCAGGGTCTACTAGAGACAAAATAGTCTAAAATTTTTAAAAAAAAGACCTGAAAAAGGGGGGAGGAAAACGAGGGTTTGCTCCCATAAGTATATAAGGGAGGGGAAATCCAGGGCATTGAGGCACCGTCTGTACGGTCCTTGCCCGGAAAAACCCCTTCCGAGAGGTGATTTATGAATGATCTCAATTATGTACTTCTGTCGGGAAATCTGACCAGGGATCCTGAGGTTACCTACATTTCCCCGCAGGCCGTTCTATGCTCCTTTTCCATTGCGGTGAACAGGAGCTACTCGGACAAGAAACCCCCGGAGAGAAAGCCGGAGGACTGGAAGACAAAAACCTCCTTCATCAACATCGAGTCCTGGGGCAATGTTGCGGAATCCTGCGCCAGGCACCTGTCCAAGGGCCGCGGAGTCAGGGTTGTGGGACGTCTTAACCAGACCAGGTGGACTACTGACGGCATGCCGCGCCAGAAAATGGTGGTAATTGCCGAGCATGTGGAGTTCCAGCCGGACAGAAGCAAAGAACCAACCGTTGTGGATGCGGATGAGCAGGCAAAGCTCATGTCCGCAACGGAAGAGTCTCCCGTGGAAGATACTTCCCCGGAAGAAAAAGTTGAGAATGTTGAGAATCAGGACGTAACTTCGGAAGAAGCGGATTCCTGATTGAGAATTTGAATTTATCAGTGCGGTACGGGCATTTCCCTCCGTCGGTCGGAAATGCCCACTATCTGCCGTTTTTCAGGGCCAGAAAGTAAGGAAGCGGCTCTGCAAAGCCTTCCGGGAAAGGGTTGTCCCTGTTGAAGTCAGGAATCCAGAGTATCTCGTTCTCGCCCTGCTCCTGCACAAAGCCGTCCAGACCCAGAACGTCCACCGCGTCCAGAAGCCTTGAGTAGGCTTTTTTTGAAAGGGGCTTAAAGCCGGGGTTCTCAAGCGGCGGAACAAACTGAACCATGAGGGAAAGAAGGAAGTTCTCCCTGAAATTCTCTGCAAACCACTTGAGAAAGTCTTCAGTCTGATCTTCCGTACCGGGAAAGACAAGGTGTCTGACAAGAACTCCCTTCAGGCTGTCCATGTCGGTTGACGGATGTCTCTTTTTGAGGAAAGACAGGACGGGGACTATGGCATCTGCGTAGGCTTCCCTTCCGCAGAAGCGAGACGCGGTATCCCTGCACAGGGTTTTTGCATCAAGGAGGTAGAGGTCTACGTACGGATCTATGAGCCTGAGAGTATTTACGCTCTCATAGCCGGAGGAGTTCCAGACAACCGGAATTGCAAGTCCGTTTTTCCTGCCGGTCTCAAGGGCGTTTATGATTGAGGGCACGTAGTGTGTGCCCGTTACAAGATTCAGAGTCCTGGCCCCCATTTCCTGAAGGCCTGTGAATATGCCGGCAAGCCGGTTTTCATCCACTGTTATTCCGGCACCGCCTGCAGTTGAGATCTGGTAGTTCTGGCAGTAGGCGCAGTGAAGCGGGCAGCCGCAGAAAAACACCATTCCGGAGCCCCTGTCTCCCACAAGCGGCGGTTCCTCGCCCCTGTGCAGGCCTGCCCATGCAATTCTTATCTCTGAAGTCTCCCCGCACACACCCCGCTTTCCGGACAGTCTGTCAACGTTGCAGCTGTTCGGGCAGAGAGTGCAGTTTGCGTACAGTTCCTCTTGACCCATACGGTCAATAGTAATTAATTTCTATTGTCGTGAGAATAACAAATCCGTTCAGAAAAAAGAAACAGATCCAGCCTCAGGTCTTTCCGGTCAGGGAAGAGCTAAAAACCTCTGCAAACAGCGGCGGAACAAGGTGGATTCTGTGTCTTGACGGCGGAGGAATGAGGGGTGTTATCCCGGTACGTATTCTCATGGAACTGAAAAGCTGTCTTGAGGAAGCAGGGCTCACCGAAAGGCCTGAAAAGTATTTTGATCTTGTGGCCGGAACATCCACCGGTGCTCTTATTGCACTTGCCCTGACCTGCACGGACATGAGCCTTGAACAGCTTATGGACACATACCGCACCTGCGGACCCATTGCTTTTCCGCGGGAATCGCGGGGCCTGGGACAGGCTCTGCGGACGCTTACTTCCGAAAAGTATCCGGCTTCCGGGATTGAGAGCCTTATCAGAAAGTGGTACGGAGACAGGAAGCTGGGAGATGCGGATGTACGGACCATGATAATGGCCTACAACGTGCTGAACGGAGAGGAGGCAGAGCTCTGCAGCTGGGAGAACCCGGAATTCAGCGTTTTTGACGCGGCAAGGGCCACAAGCGCGGCGCCCACTTACTACAGCCCCCATCAGGTGGGAAACATGCTCCTTGTGGACGGCGGCGTCATTGCCAACAACCCTTCCCTCTTTGCGGTTTCCAGGGCCCGCCAGATCTGGCCTGACTGCAGGGAGTTCGTGGTTGTATCCATAGGAACGGCCGGCATTGTGCACACCATGGCCAGGGAGGGCTCCTCCGGAATCCTGAACTGGCTGGACAACATTGTTCCCCTCTACTCAAACGCACAGAAGAGGACTGTGGACAGACTTCTGGAGGCTACGCCCGATGTCAGATATGTCAGGATAGAGTCCCAGATGGCTGAGAGCATCAACATGGATGACTGCTCACCCTCCGCCATTGCAATGATGGAGAAGCACGGAGAATGGCTTGCCGGACAGTACAGGGAAAGGCTCACTTCAATTGCACGCCGCCTTGCCTTGAGGAGAACTGAATAATGGACCCCAGACAGGAAAAACTTGAGGCGGATTTTGCATCTCTGTGCATTGAACTGGACAACTATCTTGAAGACTGCTACGAGGGGGTTTTCAACAGACACCCCAACAGGCCTCACAGGGGCAGCGGCGCAAACCCATCTTTTGACGGCACATTCTCAACAACTGCGGCCTTCACCCTGGGTTACGGCTCCGAACACGGACGCGGATACCTCATCAACATTGATGTAAGAACACTGGACAGGGTTTCCCCTGACCTGATGGAAGAGATAAAGAACAGGGCATTTGTGTTCACGCAGTCAAAGCTTCCCGTCATTTTTCCTGACAGAAAGCTTGAACTTGTTCGCGACGGCGGTCTTCTGAAGATTATTGGGGACTTCTCACTTGGAGACGTCTGACTCCAGACTGAGCGCTCCTATTGCGGCTCCTATGAGGGGGCTTCTGTCAATTCTGGTGAATCTTACCTTTCTTCCCCTCTCGGCAAGGAAGGACCTGAGGTAGTTCTCAACATGCTCCTTCATTCCGGGAGTCTTGTAGAACGTGGAGCCGTCAGCATTAATCAGAACAGGGTTGTTCTGTCCGTAATCGGTGAACAGAACGGAGGCCGCAAGGTTTGCGGCGGAAAGCTTTCCCGCCCTCTCCACAAAGGCTGAGAGAATTTCCTTCAGGTTTCTCTGATCTTCCTCGTTGTCCACAAACATATCAAGCGGAGAAGGTTTGTCAGATATGAAGTTTGACATCTCCTCAGTTGTCAGTGTCTGGGTATTGAGTGCGGATTCTGCAAAGAACGGGCTGAAGAACCTGTCCTTTGCCGCAGCCTGTATCACCTCAAGGGCAAGCGGACCGAGGTAGGCTCCGCCCACCATCTTCTCAAGAAGGTGGCTGTCCGGATCCTGGGTCTTGTCCGTGAAGTTTCTGTCTATGTCTCCCAGTCTGAGGCTGAGGTTTGCGGACTCCTCGTTGTATATTCCGTTTATGCCCATGCAGGCGGTGTTTGTTCCGGTTCCGAGGATAAAGCCCACACAGCCGTCACAGCCTGTCTTCTCCGCATACGGAAGGCCGGCAAGAAGCGTTGTGACGGTATCGTTCATTACAATAATCCTCTTTCCGTCCATGTTTATTCCCCTTGAGGAGAGAACGCTGAAAAGCTCCCTGCCCAGGTGTTTGCCCACAAGGTCCGGAACCTTAATCTCCTTGCTCATGAGGAACGGAACACCGTCATGGTCCTCCGTAATCTCCGCCGCGTAGGAAAAACAGAATCCCACGGTGTCCACCTGGTCAATCACCCGTTCCAGATGGTCCGCAATGACGTTGAAGAACTGGACGGCAGTGGTCTTTTTTTCAACTCCGGGCATGGGTGCCAGAGAGTAGTCGTCAAAGACGGGCTCAAGGTCCTCATTGAAGTAAACGGTGCAGGTCCTGAGGTTGGAACCTCCGGCATCAATAACCGCCACCTTCCTGTTGACGGGAATGGATGAAACGGGTTTGCAGTAGCTGTTCAGCATGGCAATTGAGGTTTCATTTCCGTTTATTGCCTTCTTCATCTCGGACAGCTTGAAGGCGCAGACCTTCTCCATATCCACCGAGTCGGGGCTGATCATGTGTTCTTCAAGGAAAGCTTCAAGGTAAGGTGACATTGTTCCTCCGTTTTGCCCGGGAATCAGAAACTGAATTCTCCGGAAGCAAGATTGTAACCGTTTATATTTATCTGGCCCACTGACCTGACAATTGCAAGCCCCTCATCGTTCACGGACAGGGTAAAATCTCCGGCAATTGTCATGGGCTGAGCCATTTTCAGGCCGTAAAGGCTCAGATTCATTGTTATGTTCATGCAGTTTTCCGCCTTTCCGCGCTCAAGCCAGACCTTCTTTATCTGCTCCAGCGTGGTTCCGTCCGGGTATGAGAAGGTTACGGCACCGCTGAGAAGATAGTCCGAGACCTTGTATCCCCTTGAGGACAGGGTATAGCTCACCCGTGCAAGGAAGGGGTCACTCACGCCCTTGGAGACAACGGAGAAAAGACTGCTCCAGAAATTTCCGCTTCCCCCGGCCAGAGCCTTTGCAAAGACATTGTCATAATCACTGGGGTCGGCAAGGAAATAGGCAATACGCTGCGGCAGACCCGTGGCGGGGTCCACCGATACCGTAGAGCACGGAAGCTCAAGGTCAACCGGCGAGTATTCCGCACAAAGAGACGAGTTAAGACAATCCAGCATTACTGTCAGTGTCACCGCCACATCATCTTCAGAAGGCGGCTCTGAAAAGACGGGCATAAGCAACAGCAACAGCAAGCATATCAATATGCCGCGTTTTGCCATACTTTTACATTTAAACTCCATATTATTTGTTTTTCAAGGGTTTTATGGTACAGTTCAGTTATATGGAAAACGCGAAGGAAACCTTCCTCTGGTATGACCTTGAGACATTCGGAACCAACGCCTCATATGACAGAATTGCCCAGTTTGCGGCACAGAGGACAGACACGGACCTGAACCCCGTAGGGTCTCCTGAGACCCTTTACTGCAAGCTCTCCCCGGACTACTTTCCTGACCCCGGCGCCTGCCTTGTGACCGGCATAACGCC
The DNA here is from genome assembly GCA_947306375.1 of uncultured Spirochaetales bacterium. Taxonomy (GTDB): domain Bacteria; phylum Spirochaetota; class Spirochaetia; order Sphaerochaetales; family Sphaerochaetaceae; genus RUG14846. The sequence goes on along the minus strand of CAMZGJ010000001.1, from coordinate 9,956 downwards.
GCAGACCGTAAAGGACCGCGGCCTGATTGAGTATGATTTCATAAGCCGGATAAACAGGATGATGAGTGTTCCCGGAACCTGCACCGTGGGTTTCAACAGCATCCGTTTTGACGATGAGTTCATAAGAAACGCCCTTTACAGGAACCTCATGGACCCCTATGCACGTGAGTACAAGAACGGCTGTTCCAGATGGGACATTATAGACCTTGTGAGAGCCTGCCATGACTTCAGACCCGGCAGAATATGCTGGCCGCCTTCAAAGGAAACGGGGAACCCTGACTTCCGGCTCACCTCCCTTACAAAGGCCAACTCAATAGACCAGACCGGCGCCCATGATGCGTTTGTGGATGTCAACGCCACAATTGCCGTTGCCAGACTTGTGAAGGAAAATGAGCCCAGGCTGTTTGACTACTACCTCAAACTCAGGGACAAGAAATTTGTCAGAAACATTCTGAACCTCCACTCCTGCGAGGCCCTGCTTCATGTGAACTCAATCTACACAAGGCCGGAAGGCTGCACATCCCTGATAGTCCCGCTCACAAGCTGCACCGGACAGGACAACACAATCTGGTACTTTGACCTCAGAAAGGACCCTGCGGCCCTTATCACGGCTCCGGAGGAAGAACTTGCAGCTGCCCCCGGACTTGGAAAGCTTGCAACCAACAAGTGCCCGTTCATAGCAAAGACAAACACCCTGGACAGCGCAGGCTACAAAAGGCTGGGTCTGGACCGGGATATCTGCATGAAGCATCTGGACCTGATAAAACAGAACATCAGAAGCATAATTGTCAAACTGAGAAATCTGGAACCGGATTATGAACCGGTGGATGACCCGGATTTCAAAATCTACTCAGGCTTCTTTTCTGATACGGACAAAAAACTCTTCTCCGTTGTACTTGCAACCCCGCCAGGGCAGAAGCTTTCCCTGAACTTCAAGTTCACTGACCCCAGGTGCACGGAAATGGTCCTGAGACACACCTGCAGGAACTGGCCGGAGAAACTGAGCAAAGAGCAGCTTGAAGAATGGAAATCCTTCTCGGAAAAGAGACTGACAGCTCCTCCGTTGGACAACAGGAGCCTTAATAAAACCGAGGCCATAATCTCTGCAGGACTTAATCCCAATTCCGCCCTTGATCAGGATAAAAAGGATGTTCTTCTGAGTCTTCTGGCCTATGACAGGTCTCTCAGACGGTACCTGGGCATGCCTGCGCTTTCAGAATCAACTCTTTCTGAAATTCTATCAGGAAATTATGCAGGCTGAGTGAGCGCTCATCGTTTCCCCTGACATCGCAGATTATTCTGAACAGAGGCTCCGTTCCGCTGGGTCTCATCCAGATGTAGGCAAGGACCTCTTCCTTCCCGTTGAAGAAGCAGATTTTAAGTCCGCCCTTGTCCCCGTTTCCCGACTCACAGCGTTCAACAATGCCCTCGGTCTGGTATTCCTTCCAGCTTGTAATTCCATAGCTTGAAAGTAATTCCCTGTTATTCTCAAACTCAGAGGGAAAAATCTCCTCGTAGTGTTTCTTCAGGTTTCTGTAGTCCTGTGTCTGAAGATGCAGAATTGCCCTGGGGTCCGTTGCGCTTGTGGTAATGTACGGAGGCAGTTTCTCAAATGCGCTGTCTATGCTGTCTGACAGAAGGATTCTTGTAAGGCACATGAGGGTGTTCATGGGGTCCCTCACCCTGGCGGGGTATGTTATGTTTCCGCCGTTGGAGCCTTCTCCAAGAATGGGAACGTTGAATCCCCTCTCCCTCAGACTGTCTGCAAGGTTAACCGCATTGGCCTCCCCCACCTCGGCGCGGAAGGTCCTGGCCCCGTATCTTGAGGCAATGCTGTCTATTCTCATTGAAGTGGGGCCGTTCACCGCAACCGCAAGATTGTCCGCCCCGCTCATGCTGCTGTACCTGAGAACGGATTCAACACAGAGGGCAAAGACTTCCTGGGGCAGGAGGACCCTGGCCTTTCCGTCACCGGCCATGTACACCACATTGCCCCTGTCTCCGTCATTGTCCGGAACATAGCCCAGCACAAAGTCCGGATCCTCCGCATGAAGACGCTCAAGAAGTTCCCTGCACGGTTCAAGGTTTTTTCCCTCGGGAATAATGCCGTGCGCAATCTTTCCCGCTTCATCGTTTATGAAACAGGTCTTGAATCCCATCCATGCAAGAAAGTCCCTGTCAACGGAAACTGCCCTGGCGCTTCCGTTCAGATCTGCGCAGATTCCTATGCCCTTTTGGGCTATCTGAGCCCTCAGGCTGTCTATGCTGCCGTCCGGACAGGTTGTTCTGCAGATAAAGCGTATGTAGTCCGTAAGGCTTTTTCTCTTGAGCGCGGAGTTTTCCGGAAAATCTCCGGAATATGCTTTCCTGCTGTCTGAATACAGGTTTTCCAGTGTTTCCTCATCCCGGACAATCTTTCTGAGAAGCTCTATTGCAGGGGCAATTTCCTTCTGGCCGAACACACCGCCGTTCCTTCCGAACTTAAAGCCGTTGTGACCTGCCGGATTGTGGCTTGCAGAGACGTAGTAGAAGGCACTGTAGTCCCCCGTTGCGCTTTCAGCCATGGTTTCCGGGGCACTGCAGATTCCCGCATACTGAACATCAAGTCCGAGATATGCCAGGGTTCTTGCGGTTATGTCGCAGATTGTTTTCCCGGTGGGGCGTGCATCCCTTGCCAGGAGAATCCTGTCTCCCTTCTTAAGACCGAAACTGCCGGCAAAGGCCGCGGCCACCGCCGTGCAGATAAGCTCTCCGGAGGCGGAGAGTTTCTCAGACATGCCGTTCTCATCCCCGTCTGCGGAAAAGACCATGCGCCATCCGCTTGCGGAGAGTATCATCCTTGAAAAATCCGTACTTACGCTCATGTATAAGATTCTACCACAAATCGGGACTTTATTGTGGTAAAATCAAACTGAGGAGATGTGCGCAATGTCTGTTTTCACGGTAAACGGAGTCAGTTATTCCACGGATGAGGAGGTAAAACTCTTAAGGTTCCTGAGAGACAATCTCAAGCTCACATCAGTCAAAAACGGATGCTCCGAGGGCGCCTGCGGAAGCTGCACCGTACTGATCAACGGTCTTCCGGTAAAGTCCTGTACGCTTCTTACAACCGAGGCGGACGGCATGGACATACTTACCGTTGAAGGTCTTTCGGACAGGGAAAAGGACATATTCACCTGGGCATTCGGTGAAGCCGGAGCCGTACAGTGCGGCTTCTGCATTCCCGGCATGGTAATCTGCGCAAAGGCTCTTCTGGACAAGAACCCCAACCCTACTGAAAAAGAGATAAGACACGCCATCAGAAACAACATCTGCCGCTGCACCGGCTATGTGAAGATTGTAAAGGCCGTTGAGCTTGCAGCTCAGGTCCTGCGCGGAGAGGCTCATATAACGGATAACAGAAACTGGAAGCTGGGTCAGCGCGTTCACAGGGTGGACGTGAGAGACAAGGTTACCGGAAGCGCAGTTTATCCTGATGACATTTATCTGGACGGCATGCTTCATGCAGTTGCAGTCAGGTCAAAACACCCCCGTGCGGAGGTACTGGGAATAGATAAATTTGCAGCCCTCACCGCCCCCGGCGTGGTTGCAGTCTACACGGCCGAGGACATCCCCGGAGACAAGGTTGTGGGACATCTGAAGAAAGACTGGGATGCCATGATAGCCGTGGGAGAGACAACAAGGTATGTGGGAGATGTGATTGCCCTTGTTGTGGCGGACACTGAAGCCCATGCCCGCAGAGCTGCTGAGGCGGTAAAGGTTGACTACAATGTTCTCAAGCCCGTAACCTCCCCCGCCGACGCCATGCTTCCGGATGCCCCGCTTGTTCATGAATCGGGCAACCTGCTGGGCCATGTCCATGCGGAGAGAGGCAATGCGGAGGATGCAATCTCAAAGTCGGACTTTGTGCTTTCCGGCCACTTCTCCACCCCGTGGACAGAGCATGCATTCATAGAGCCTGAGGCCGCCGTTTCAGTTCCGCTTGAGGACGGAAGCGTTAAGATTTATTCAACTGACCAAGGCGTTTACGACACAAGGCGTGAAACGGCACCCATGCTGGGCCTGCCGGAAGAAAAGGTCCTGGTACAGAACTGCTATGTAGGAGGGGCCTTCGGGGGCAAGGAAGACGTATCGGTCCAGCACCTCAGCGCCCTGGCTGCGGTTCTTACGGGAAAGCCGGTTAAAATGGTTCTCACAAGACCGGAAAGCCTTGCATTCCACCCCAAACGCCACCCCATGGAGATGGACTTCACGGTGGGCTGTGACAAAGACGGAATAATCAAGGGTGTGAAGGCAAGGATAATTGCAGATACCGGAGCCTATGCCTCTCTGGGAATACCCGTTCTCCAGAGAGCATGCACACACGCATCCGGCCCCTACAACTATCAGAACTTTGAGATTGACGGCTATTCATATTACACAAACAACCCGCCTGCCGGAGCATTCAGAGGCTTCGGGGTAACCCAGTCCTGCTTCGGAATAGAGACAATGCTCAACAGGATGGCGGACCTGGTGGGAATCTCACACTGGGAGATAAGATACAGAAACGCCATCCGACCCGGTCAGGAACTTCCCAACGGACAGATTACGGACAACGCCACTGCCCTTGTCGAAACGCTTGAGGCCGTTAAGGAAGAATATGAAAAGGCTGAAATTGCAGGAATTGCCTGTGCAATGAAAAACGCAGGCGTAGGCGTGGGAATTCCGGATTACGGACGCGTCAGGCTTGAGGTTAAGGACGGCAAAGTAATAATCCACTGCGGCGGCTCCTGCCTGGGACAGGGTCTTTGCACGGTAATGAAACAGATGGTGATCAATGAAACCGGTCTGGATCCGCAACTGGTTGTTGAGGAGAAATCCAACACCTTCAACGCCCCGGACAGCGGAACATCCTCCGGATCGCGCCACACCACAATCTCCGGAGAGGCCGCCCGCAGGGCAGCTGTAATGCTCAGGGAGGCTCTGCAGCAGTCCGGCGGACTGAAGGCCCTTGAAGGAAGGGACTTTTTTGCAGAATACCTTGGAGAAACGGACCCGTTCGGCTCCGATCTCCCCAACCCCAGGAGCCACGTGGCCTACGGCTATGCAACACAGGTCTGTATCCTTGACGGAAAAACCCACAAGATAGACAGGATGATTGCTGCCCATGACGTGGGCGTTGCGGTCAACCCCAACAACATAGAAGGCCAGATTCACGGCGGCGTTGTCATGGGCCTGGGATATGCCCTGAGAGAGATTTACGAGCTTAAAAACTGCGTTCCCCAGACCAAGTTCGGAAGTCTGGAGCTGTTCCGTGCCGACGAGCTTCCGGAGATTGAGGCAATTGTGGTTGAGAGACCTGGCCTGGAAATCTCAAACGGAGCCAAGGGCCTGGGAGAGATTGTATGTATTCCCACCGCACCGGCGGTTGCCGATGCATACGTAAAACTTGACGGACAGCAGAGAAACAGCCTCCCCGTGTCAGACACTCCCTACTCCAAAAAGGAAGGCCAGACGGTTCTCAGAAAGCAGAAGGTCCTGGTTGCAGACAGCAGGGTACGCTGCATAGGCTGTCTTGAATGTGTGCACGCCTGTGCAAAGGCCTACAGCAAGACCGAGCGTGCGGCAAAGGCATATCTGCGCGTAGCATCCAGACAGGGAGTGGGCAACCAGTCCGGAATCTCCGGAGACATAACAAGGCCCGTTGTGTGCATACAGTGCGGAAAGTGCGCCTCAGTCTGCCCCAACGGGGCCATAAGCCAGAACAGGTTCGGAGTCTGGGTTGTTGACTACAAGATGTGCGACGGATGCGGCAAATGCCGCGAAGTCTGTCCCATGGGCGTGATGATTGAGAACGACGACGGTCTGTCCTCAAAGTGCATAGCCTGCGGACTGTGTGCCAAAGCCTGTCCCATGGGCGTGCTTCACATAGAAATGCCTGAGCTCTGAAGTTGACAGCTTCAGAGGCGGCAGATATAGTTTTCTGAAATGATTACGGACAAACTTCCGGGTTTTGAAACCAGGCTCAAGGAGATAGATGTAAAACTCTCGGAGCCCCAAACCATGAAGGACATGAACACATACAGGGATCTCATGCAGGAAAGAAGCCGTCTTGTTCCGGTGGTTGAGGGTCTTTCCGCCCTTCTGAACCTTCAGGCGGAACTTGAGGAGAACAAAATCCTTGCAAAGGACACGGACCCAGAGATATCCGAGATGGCAAAAGAGGAGATTTCCCGTCTTGAAGAGGAGATTCCCGCTGTTGAAAACAGATGCAAGGTCCTTCTCATCCCGCCGGATCCCCTTGAGGGAAAGAACATAATCATGGAGATAAGGGCCGGAACAGGCGGCGAGGAAGCCGCGCTCTTTGTGTCCGACCTTCTGAGAATGTACTCCTATTTTGCAGAATCCATGCACTGGAAGATTCAGGAAATAAGCTCCAACCCCACAGAACTGGGCGGCTACAAGGAAGTAATACTCTCCATAAGCGGAAAGGAAGTCTACGGAAACCTCAGATGGGAAAGCGGAGTACACCGCGTCCAGCGTGTTCCGGAAACTGAATCAGGCGGCAGAATCCACACCTCAGCGGTAACGGTTGCCGTTCTTCCGGAGGCCGAGGAAACAGAGGTTGAGATAAGGCAGGAAGACCTGAGAATAGATGTAATGAGAGCCGGAGGCCCCGGCGGTCAGTGCGTCAACACCACGGAAAGCGCAGTCAGAATAACCCACCTGCCCACAGGTCTTGTGGTAATATGCCAGAACCAGAAATCCCAGCTCATGAACAGGGAGGAAGCCATGCGGGTCCTCCGTTCAAGACTCTATGACATGGAGGCCGGTAAAAAGGCTGCAGAGAGGGCACAGGAGAGGAAAAACCAGGTTGGATCCGGAGACAGAAGTGAGAGAATAAGAACCTACAACTTCCCCCAGAACCGTCTTACCGACCACAGAATAAACCTCACTCTGTACAACCTTGACCTTGTTATGGAGGGGAACCTGGGTCAGGTGATAGAGGCCCTGAAGATAGCCGCAGGAGAGCAGGCTCTTCAGGAGGCAAAATGACAATAAAACAGTGTCTTTCACACTGTACCTCCGTCCTTGAAAAACACTCGGACACCCCTGCCCTGGACAGCCGCATCTTCATTGAAGAAGTATGCGGAATAAGTGATACGGACTTTCTCATCCATCCGGAAACAGAAGTAAGCCCACAGCAGTTTGAAAAGATAAAAACATTGCTGGACAGGCGTGTTTCAGGGTTTTCCGTTGCTTATGCGGTGGGTCACAAATGGTTTTACAGGCACAATTTCAAAACCCCCGAAGGCGTGCTTGTCCCCAGGCCTGACACTGAGACACTTGTTGAAAACGCAGTGGAATATGCAACCGGGCGGATTGACGGCGGAAAAACAAAACTGAGGATTCTGGACCTGTGCGCAGGAACCGGATGCATAGGCATAAGCACCGCGGATGAGATTCTCAGAAGAAGAGCCGGCACTGAAATAGAACTGCACATGTCCGACATAAGCGGTGTTGCATACAAAACCTTCACTGAAAACGCGCAGAACATACTGACACAAAGCAGCGTTTCTGTTCACGGACACCTGGGAGACCTCTTTTCCCCGCTTGCAGGACTGAAATTTGACATGATCCTGACAAACCCGCCCTACATAGAAAGCTCAGTAATCCCCACCCTGAGTCCGGAGGTCCGCAGGGAACCTCTTCTTGCACTGGACGGCGGAGAGGACGGCCTGGACATAATCAGAAAGATTATTGTGCTTTCCCCCATGCACATGCATGCGGGCAGCCTGCTGATGATTGAGGGCGGATACAATCAGGGCCCTGCAATCAGGACCCTGTTGGAGAAAAACCTCTTTTCCGACATTGAAGTAATCAAAGACCTTGGCGGTAATGACCGCGTTGTGTCAGGCCTCTGCAATACACTCAATTTCGCATAATGCGGCCTTGGGAAGCGCCTTTACGGCAAAACAGCTTCTTGCGGGCTTTGAAGTGAAGTACTTTGCATACACCTCATTGAAAGCTGCAAAATCAGCAATATCAGCAAGGTAGCATGTTGTCTTCACAACCTTGTCAAAACCGGAACCTGCTTCCTTGAGTATGGCTCCCACGTTCTCACAGCTCTGAGCCGTCTGGGCGGCAATTCCCTCAGGCATTGCACCTGTCTTGGGATCCACCGGCAGCTGGCCGGATGTGATTACAAGTCCGTTTGCGGTAACAAAACCCTGTGAATAAGGTCCTATTGCTCCGGGTGCGTTCTTTGTGTCTATGACTTTCATTGTTTTATCTCCTTTTGCTTGATTATATCACAGCCTCTTATTCCCAGAACAGCCCAACGGTATCCGGGAATACGGGAAATGACTGCATACAGTCCGTAGCCGCTTACCAGGCCGCATACAAGGCTCAGGATATACACTGCCCATGCGGAAAGAACACCTGTTGCCGCAACAAAAACGGCAAAGGCCGATATCCCCAGATAGTGGAAGACATACAGTCCGAAGCTCCTTGAGGTCATCCAGCGTGTGAACGGTGTGCTGAAATCAAAGAACCTGGCAAAGCCCCCTATGATTGCAAGGCTTGTGAAGTAGGCATCCGCAACATAAATGACGGTGCGGTTGACCGGAGAATCGGAATAAACTGTTCCGAAGTACTTCACGCAGAATGCAATGCCCGTTGCCAGTGCGGCGGCAAGAAAGAGGAAGAAATACTTCTTCAGAACCTCAATCACCTCATCATGTGACAGGACAAAGTATCCTATCAGGAACACGGCAAGATAGAGCCCCACCCTGTAGACCACAACTATGGGGGTGTTGAGAATCCGGGCACAGCCGAAGACCGGGACAAACAGGGCAATCAGAACAGCAAGTCCGCAGTTCCTGCAGGCATTCCAAAGCCTGTCCTTCTCAATCTTTCTTATCAACAGGAGAAGAACACTGTAAACCCACAGAAGCTGGATGTACCAAAGAACCCCTACTCCGCTCATAATGCAGATTGCAACTCTGAACGGAAGAGGAATGTCCGGAGCATAAAGTATTCCACTCAATGCGGTATTAACATAGCCCTGAATGAACTGGAAGGCAAAAAGACCTATTGTGGACGGAACAAGCAGTCTGGAGGTTCTGCTTCTCAGAAACTCCCTCTCCGTATGGTTGTCCAGGTAAAGGCGTGAGCAGATACCGGAAACCATAAAGAGAACCGGCATTATCCACGGATAGACAATATACTCATAAAGGTCCCAGTACTGGACCGGAACATCCGTTATCTTTCCAAGAACACCGGGAATGCCCTGGCCGTTGTACATGTACAGCACGTGGTACAGCACCACGACCAGAACAGTTACCCATCTCACATTGTCAAGATAGTGTTTCCTCATTTCAATCTCCAACAGATATTATGAGAATGATTGCAGCGGAGGTCTACCCGTGAAAATCAATCAGAGGGCCTTTGCAACGGCCTCTCTCACTTCCTTCATGTCCGTTGTGGGCTCAAACCTGGCAATAACCTTTCCCTCACGGTCAATGAGGAACTTTGTGAAGTTCCAGCCTACGTAGGTCTTGTCTCCGTACTTTTTGTTGTTCATTGCCGCAAACTTGTTCAGCGCGGCATTCTTAATGCCCTTTCCGAAGCCTGTGAACGGTTTTTCAGATGCAAGATAGGCAAAAAGCGGATCTGCCGTGTCTCCGTTTACATCAATCTTCTTGAACTGCGGGAAGTCCGCACCGAACTTGAGTGTGCAGAACTCATGAATCTCATTCTCATCCCCGGGTGCCTGGTTTGCAAACTGGTTGCACGGGAAATCCAGAATCTCAAGACCCTTGTCCCTCATTTCCTTATACATAGCCTCCAGCGGCTCATAATGCGGAGTAAAGCCGCAGCCGGTGGCGGTGTTCACAATCAGAAGAACCTTGCCCCTGTACTGGTCAAGACTCACGTCATTTCCCTTTCTGTCCTTAACTGTAAAATCATAAACT